>CALRCI010000001.1:0-46923 GCA_943354525.1 Candidatus Nomurabacteria bacterium
GAAGAGAATTCTGTTTGTGACAGCTAGAGCTTGGGCTGCGTGACCGGTGTGTCTTTGAGGCTGGCGTCGGCGCTGGCATTGTCTGCATCGAGTGCATTCAGACTTGCATCAGTGCTCGTAATATCCTGATTGAGTGCGGTATATGCTTGAGCCGACATCTGCGTGTTCGACGCTGTTGTTCGAGTATTCGAATTTTTGCGAACGAGCAACCAGAGACCGAGAATAACGAGGGCTAAAAGGATGACAATCACGATAATACTGTTGTTTTTTTGTGTTTGCATAAAGATTATGTGGATTAACTGGTAATGCTCCTATTATACTCCTAAGTGTCTAGAAGTTGCGATGTTTTTTACACAGGCCTGAACCCGTTTTGCATGAGACATTTTCTCCTGCGGCACGCATAAAATTCTGCTGAATTTTTGCTCTGGCTCGGCTACCCGCCTGCGCGAGACCTCCGGAGAAAATGTCTCATGCAAAACGGGTTCCGAAAACTAGTAGTGTTACATCAACCGTGTAATGACGAAAATGAAGACGGTACCGAGCACCGTGAGACCGATCGTTCCGAGTGAACTATGCTTGCTGTGCGCTTCGGGCAAGATATCGGACGCGCCGATGTAGAGCAGGAATCCCGCGAAGAATCCGAGATACAGTACGAGGAAATGCGGCGAAACATGGAAGAGAAATGTTGAGAGGACGCCAGCGACCGGAGTGAGCGCATCGAGGAGAAGAAACCATTTCGCGCGGCCGATGCTGTTCTTGTGCGTGAGCATGAGTGTGACCGTGTTCATGCCGTCAGTGAAATCATGGGCGATGACGGCGACGGCGACGAGTACGCCGACGGCTGGAGAGACTTGAAAGCCGAGACCGATACCGACACCATCCATGAAACTGTGTCCGGCAATGGCGATAGCTGAGGCGATGCCGACATGCGGATGTTTGTGATCGGCATATTCATCTTCATGCGCGTGATGGATGACGATGACTTTCTCGAGGATGTGGAAGACAAGGAATCCGGCAACGAGCGCAATCATTGACTGGATCGGATTGAATTGGTGTTCGGTCACGAGCTCGATGATTTCAGGAAAGATATCGAATGCCACGACGCCAAGCAGGACGCCGGCGGCGAATCCCATGATGAGGTGCAGACGGTTCTTCTGATGTATCGAAAAAAGTCCGCCGAGCGAGGTGGAAATGAATGTGGCAACCGAGAGTAATATGGCTTCCATATCTCCATCATAGCATACGCGTCAACCCCCAAATACCTAGATAATTGTGTACATCGTATTAAAAGACTGATGAAAGGAGTATACTGAATGCATGGAACAATTAAAAAACAATAAAAAAGTTACCACTGTGATCGCCGTAGCAGTACTCATCATTATTGGCTGTGTCATCTTCAAGGCCCATCCAGTAACGGCGCCGGCGACTGGCAATCCAACCCTCGAACAGACAGTGTCCGACGGTACGATTACAGTCGGCTATCCGTCTGATTTCGGTCTCGCGAAAAATGCGACGCAGGTGCTCGTGCATGCCTACATTCCGCCGTGCGATGAGAATTTCGATTACTGTCTCTATTACAACGGCGCTGCATACACTGGAACGAACTTCGAGAGCGCGGGGGTGCGTATTGCGAAGCGCGCCGATCTCGCTACGGCGAGTCTGTGCCTGCAAACACTTCCGAACGGTTACACCAGCGGACTGACGCCGAAGATCACCACCGGCTCTGATTATCAGACCAGCGTCTTCTCCCCGCTCGGCGATGGCGCCACCGGACATTATGCTTCTGGGGCGCTTTATCGCCTCGCCTACGGCAGCGCCTGTTATGAATTTGAAACGCGCATCGGAGAAACGCAATTTGCGAATTACCCCGCCGGTACAATACAAGAATTCACTACCGCTGACCGTGCGGCCGTGCAAGCGAAACTCGATGCCATCGCAACTGGTGTGACGCTCCCCGGTGGCGGACATATCACGTTCGCGAAATAGCCGCCTCCCACAAAAAATAAATTAGATTTGGTTTTAGTGAGTCCGAGCAACCTTACTACCAGATACTTTTTTATATTCTCCGAGTCTTGCACGGAACGAATACTCAACGTATACAGTATCGTTGCGACTCTAAAACCAAATCTAATTTATTTTTTGTGGGATATCTATAATCCCTAATAGAAAAATCCGGCCTAAGCCGGATTTTTCTATTTGTGTATTATGAAAGATGTTTTGAGACGAGCTTGGTCATTTCAAACATATTGACCATGGCCTTGCCACCGAACACTGCCTTCAATTTTTCATCGGCGAGAATGTTGCGTTTTGCCTTCGGATCCTGAAGATTGTGCTTCTTAATATAAACCCAGAGCGCCTTGACGACTTCTGAGCGAGGCATCGGACCCTTACCGACGACTGCTTCGAGTTCGGCAGTGAGTTTCATCGGCTTCATAAATGCAGAATTTGCTTTTGCTGGCATATGTATATTCTTTTAATTGATAATAGCTATACTCCCCGTATTCTAGCATTCCCTAGGGGAAACACCATAGGGGCTACCTGTTGAGAAAAGTAATGGTCAATTGGAGGACAGTCGCAAACGAAACCCAGAGGAAATACGGGATCTGCATATAGGTCACCCACTTGATATGCGGATAGACGGCTACCATGGCCCAGATGAGCGTGGCGAGTACGAGAATGACGTCGGCTGCGGCCAAATAATTATTTTTTAGACCGAATTGGAGATAGGTGAACGAGAAATTGAAGACGAGATTAAGCACGAACGGCAGCGCAACCATCCATGGCAGTTGCCTTTTGAAGACTGCGAGAAAAACCTTGCCGAATGAAATCGCAATCAACACAAACAGGACGATCCACACCGGCCCGAACAACCACGCCGGCGGTGCCCATGAAGGTTTGAGTAATGTTTGATACCAAGAAGCTGTTTGCATAGGGGTAAAAATTTTAGAGTCCGGTAATCACGCGCACTGCATGCTGAGTTTTTGGACCAAATGCGCCGTTAGCCGGAGTCACGCCGTACTTCTTCTGAAATGTTTTCACTGCATTACTCGTGCTGCGTTCGTAGCGTCCGGTAATCTTGCCACCATAACTTCCTTCGTGCGCGAGAAAGCGCTGGAGATCAGTGACAGCTGGCGTAACATGCCCAATATGAAGATTTCTCTCGAAGAGCTCGAGATCTCTGGGTATTTCGAGTATTACTGCGTTCTGCGAAAGTATGTGCAATTTCTTCTGCGTCGCCGTGTCAGTGATTCCAGTAACCATGAGATTATGCTTGGTTTGGAATCGCTTGAGTGCAGCTTCAGTCATCGGACCGAAATATCCAGTAATATACCCTTCGGGATATACATTTGAATCGGCAGCTAAAACTTCCTGCAGATGCGCGACTTCGATATCACGCGCGCCTTGTTTCAAAATCTCGACGAAATGTTTGACCGTGGTCACCGGCACGATTTCAGGAATTTTTTCCACGATGACTTCTTTGTTCTTGGCCGTCGGCATCACTGCAATCTCTATCGGACGAGAATAATGCAGACCGGCATCGTAGGCATAGAGCGTGTAGTAATACGTCGTGCCGTTCGTAAGACCGGTATCGGTGAATGTATCTGCGCCGCCGTCATAAACTTTTGTGCCTTCGAAAGGCGAGATGGCATATCGGCCTTCCATGCGCACTAATCTGATTTTTACCGTCGACGAATGCGCGGGTTTCGTCCACGAGAAGATGACTTGGTTCTCGGCACCGACGGCGAAGAGCAGTGTGGGTTGGCCGATGACGGAACTATCGATTGTGTGTGGTGGCAATCGCCCACCTGCATACACGGATGGAATAATCTTCACTTCTGAAATAACTGGAGACGGTATAGTGGAACCCTGAGGCGCGTTGGATGTAGTAAAAGAATAATTTTCTGAATACGTTATGTTGCCCGCTTCATCAATGACTTTCACACGATAGTGGTACAACGTTGCCGGTTGTAGTCCGCTCACTGGAAACGTATGGCTCATCGTCGCAGTGTCCGCCAAGGCAGTGGCCTGTCCGTATTCTGTCGTCGTACCGTATTCTACTTGCCCGCGTGTCGCTTTATCGGTCGCAGCAGAGATATTCACGGCACTCGGACTGACAAGACTATATGAAACGGCGATGATATTTGCTGGAGCGATGACTGGTACCGGTGCGGCAAGCGTATTGAAATCATGGAGCGCTGAGACTGTCGCAGTACTCGCACCGCCAGCCTTGGACTTCACTTTGAAATAATAATTTGTGTTCGGCGTGAGTCCGGTAAGCGTGATCTGGTGTGCGGTTTTGAGTGTGGCATCAATTGATGACGAAGTGCCGAGCGCAGAACTCTCACCGTATGTAACTTGGGAATCGGCGGCAATATCAGTCGTCCATGCGATTGTGGCACTCGTCTCAGTCACGTCAGTCACTTCTACTCCGGAAATGACTGCTGAAGGAGCAGGTGCTGGTGTCGTGTCTGCGGGAGGAGTTTCCGGTTCGGGTTCAGGCTCAGGAGCCGGTGCAGATACGTCAGTCAGTGTCGTAAATGAATTATCGGAAGAGTATCCGACGTTGCCCGCGCCGTCGGCCGAGACAACGCGATAATGATAGACGGTGTCAGGCATGAGACCGGAGAGCGATGCTGTGTGATCGGTTGTGTACGCAGTATCGAGGGACGTCTGCGAGCCATAGTCAGGCGTCATACCGTATTCGACATAACCATCGGCGACTTCATCGGTCGTCCAGCCGATATCGGCAGAGTTTTTCGTGATATTGGAAACAGAAACTTCGGTGACCGTCGGCGGATTAGTGTCAGCCGGAGTCTCTTCGGCGGCAGTTGTGAATGAGTGACCGCAGGAACGTGAAGTATTCTTCGATCCATCAGTCGCCGTGATGCAATAATAGTAAATCGTATCCGGCGTGAGACCCATAATCGTCGTCGTGTGCATCGTCGTCTGGCTTGCACCGAGATCCGCAGTCGTGCCATAACTTTCGGTCAAACCGTATTCGAATGTCGATGTCGCCAATTCATCCGTCGTCCACATGAATGTCGCATCGGTTGGCGAAACACTCGCCTGCATGACGTCGGAAATAACTGGCGGCGTAGTGTCGGCCGGGGTAACCGTATCCATGGCCGGTTCAGTGTCAGCGGACGGAGAAGTCGCATCTGCGGGAGCAGACATATCAGAAAGTTGGGCAAATACCGGCATGACATTCATCAGCGAAAAACTGAAAATCATAAAGAACGAAAAGATTTTTTTCATACAATGTTTTTAAACTAATAAGTACCTTCAGTGTACATCACTGAAGGTACTTCTGTCTGAGGATAAGTATTACTTCGCGTTCGGGTCAGTTTGATGCAAGCCGAACGTATTACCTTCCGTATCGAGGAAATATCCCTGCCAGGCCATGTTGCCGATGGCGAATTTTGGCATCGCCACTCGGCCGCCCGCCGACAAAATTTTCTCGGCTGCTTGGTCAAAGTTTTCTACTTGGACCGTACAGACGTACGCATTTGATCCCTGACCCGCTGCCGGCGCTGGACATGGCCGTTTGAGCATTCCGCCGTTTATTCCGGGCTCTTTGCTGTCCATGGGAGCGGTCATGATACCGGCATAGGGCGTTCCCGTCGTCGCCGACCAGTCCACATAGTCCCATCCGAAGACATCCTTATAAAACTTCTGCGCCCGCTCCATATCATCCACTTGTATTTCAAAATGCACTACTCTGTTTAACATTTGATTTTACGAAATCATGTCGCGCAACCGTCCATTAAAGCGAGACACGATTTATTGATTATTGATAATTGGTTATTTGTTATTTTATCTGATTCCCGTGTCGATGTCGAAATTCACCGTCGTCGTGTTAAATGAACTCACTACTGCTTTCTTCTTCTCGCCTGCGCCGATGCCGGCTGGTTGGATCTGAAGGAAGTACGTTCCCGGACCGAGCGCGATCTTGTAATTACCGCTCGCATCAAGCGCTACAGATTCTTTGACTGTCGTGGCATTCGATTCGTACACGATCACACTGCGTGATGTATATGCTTCCGGTGGCACCTGGCACGGATGTCCCATTTGTTCGACCGGACAAAACGGTCCGATCGTGACGTGTCCACTGACATACCCTGCCGCAATTCTGCCATCACTCGGAGTCGGACACGCGGCGAATTCACATGTCGGTCCGACTCTGCCCACTGCCGATCCATCCGGACAAATCTTCGCTTCCATCGAACACGCCACCTGTCCACCACCAGACGCAGGATCATGCTTCTGTGTCGCGAACACAACCGCTCCGACAAGAGCTACTGCTAATATGATACCTATGAGATTTTTTGAATTAGTCATATAGTAAGTATAGCATTGTAAACGCTTAAGTATTTTTGGGGAGGCTCGGAGATTAGACTCTGATTCGTAATAACGCTATACTTGAGGTATGTTATTTCATACATCAAACAAAGTGACAGATGCAGGGCGGGCGCAGGGAGTAGCGGAAGTGCTGGAGAATGCCAAGCCGGACAGTGATTTCTATATATTGGTCGTCGGAGCAATACTGCTCGCGGCGAGCGGAATATTGCTCGACAGCATTCCGGTGCTCATTGCGAGCATGGTTGTTGCACCGCTCATGTGGCCGATTCTCGGACTCTCGCTCGGCATCAATTCCGGCGACACGAAGCTCATCGGCCGTTCCCTTTCCATGCTCGTCATATCTATGATTGTGGCGCTCGGTGTGTCCGCGCTCGGCGCACATATCGCACTGCAGTATTTCGGCTGGAATCTCCAAGGCATCTTCATCTCCTTCTCGCCGAATTATTTCTTTGACGTCTTCATTGCCGTGATTTCCGGCGCGATTGCGGCCTACGGGTTGGTGCGGACCAAAGTCGGCGGTGCGATGACTGGCATCGGTATCGCCGTCTCGCTCATGCCGCCGCTCGTGGCAACCGGGATCGGACTGGTTACGTCAAAAATACTTTCAGAGAGCGCATTGATGATATTCGCGCTCAACGTTCTCGGCATTCTCATCGCCAGCTGTATCACATTCGCCATTCTCAAAGTTAAAAGCAAATAAGCATAAAAAAATCCCGATGATCGGGATTTTTTTATGCTTATTTCGCTTCGAGTTTGAAGAGTTTCCGTGCGATAACGAAGACGATAATCGCGAGAATGAGGAAGTTGAGGAATGCGGCGAGAAATGAGCCGTACGCGAGATGAACTGAGCCCATCGAGAGTGTGGCTTCTTTCCACGATTCCGAGCCAAAGATCGGTGCGAGAAGCGGCATGACTATATCGTTGACAAACGAGGTCACAAGGGTGGTCGCGGCAGCACCCATGACAAATGCGATGGCGAGAGAAATAATCTTGTATTCTCGGAGGAATTGTGCAAATTCTTTGATCATAGATTATGCCTTGTGGAATTTATTCCAGATGAGGGCAAAGACCGAACTGATGATGTAACCCATGACGAATGCGATGGCGATGAGGCCGATGGCGCGCGGAAGTGAGAAGGTCGCGACCATATACGGATTCTGCATGAAGTGCATCTGGTAAACGAAATCCATGAGCGACTGTCCCCAGCCGAGAGCGACGATAATCGACCACACGAGATGGAGCACTGCGGCAAACGTACCGAACGTGAGCGCGAATTTTTGTCTGTGAATCATAAAAATTATTTTATAATTGATAATACTTATAGTATATCAAGTCTTGAGAAATTACACTCGCTCGCCGATCTGCTGGCGCCACATGGCGTAGTAGAGGCCTTTAGCCGCGAGAAGTTCGGCGTGCGGGCCGACTTCGGCGACGCTGCCTTTCTCGAGAACATAAATCCTATCAGCATGCATAATCGTCGAGAGCCGGTGCGCGATCAGAATCGTAATACGGTTCGCGCCTTCCGACACATCACGGATCGTCTTCGTGATTTCTTCTTCAGTAATTGAATCGAGAGATGATGTCGCTTCATCAAAAATCAAAATCGCTGGTTTGCGGAGCAGTGCGCGAGCGATCGAGAGACGCTGTTTCTCGCCGCCGGAAACTTTCACACCGCCTTCGCCGATGAGCGTATCGATGCCCTTGTCGCCTCGCGCGAGTATGGACATGGCCGCACTTTTCTCGAGCGCGTCGAGACATTCCGCTTCGCTTGCTGTCGGATTTACAAAGAGCAGATTCTCGCGGATCGAGCCGGCGAAGAGCTGCGTATCCTGTGTTACAAATCCGAATTGTGTGCGAAGCGTGTTCATATCGAGTTCACGGCCAGAGATATTGTTGTAATTCACCACGCCTTCTTTTGGTTCATACAAACCGACGAGCAGTTTGACCAGACTCGTCTTGCCTGCGCCGGACGGACCGACGAAGGCAATCGTCTCCCCTGCTTTGGCATCGAAGGAAATATTTTCAAGTGCCGGATTTTTTGCGCTCGCGTATTGGAATGAGACATTCTCGAATTCGAGTGACGTAATGTGCGCAATTTCTTTTGGTGACTCCGGCGCCGGTTCAATCGGCATTGCCATGATTCCGTGGAAAAGTCCGAGCGCGACTTGGGCTTCGCGATAACTGTTGATTACATTGCCGAGCTCCTGCAGCGGACCGAAGACAAAGAACGAATAGAAATAGAGCGAGAAGAATTCGCCGAATGTCACGGTGCGGACAAACATGAGATAGAGCAGAAATGCGAGGATGAGCGTGCGCAGGAAGTTGATCATCGTTCCCTGCACGAAACTGATGCTGCGGACATAGCGGAGCTTCTTCAATTCGAGTGCGAGAATCTTGTCAGTGGTCGCATTCAGGCGGTTGATTTCCTGTCCGACGAGACCAAGGCTCTTCACGAGTTCGATGTTGCGGAGTGATTCCGTCGTCGAACCGGCAAGTGCGGTCGTCTCGGCGACGATGATTTTCTGAATGCGCTTCACTTTGTGCGTCAGGACATATGAGACTGTCCCGATCAGGGGGACGGTGAGTCCGAAGACCAGCGCCACGCCCCAATAAATGTGAAGGGCATAAATTGTCACAAAAATAAATCCAATAAGCGAGACGAAGAAGAGATTGATGAACATCGTCATAAAGAGCTCGCTCGATGTGCGGACTTTCTGGAGCGTGCCGAGCGTTTCCCCGCTTCGTTGGTCTTCGAAGACCGCATATGGCAGCGCGAGTGAATGTTCGACGCCGTCATTGTAAATCTTCGCACCGACGCGCTGCGTGACAGTGTTCAGATAATAATCCTGGAAATTTTTTGCCGTGCGAGAGACGAATGCCGCACCGACGGCGAGCGAGAGCAGGAATATCACGCCCCGCAGAAACTGTGCGAGCGTGTACGTATCAAATTTCGTCGCATAGTCATCGATGACATGACGGAAGATAAGCGGATCGAGGAGCGAAAATGTCTGATTGATTGCTGCGAGGATGATGACGAGGACGCAGAGCTTCCAGTATTTCCTTAAGTAGGAGAGGAGAATTTTCATGGGATAAAATTATTTGATAATAGTCATGATTATACAGTAAATCTTCCGAATCGGCTTGGCGGTGATACGCACCCATCGCATGACGGTATTCTGGTATACTGAAATTATGCTTTCTCCCGCACAGAAGAAGGAACTCGGGCGCTGGAAGAATCTGGACTGGCCGGCAGTCTTTCCTGATGATCAGCTGAAAACACTCTCAAAAAAGAAGATCGTAATCATCGGCGGCTGCGGACGCAGCGGCACGACACTTCTGCGCGTCATGCTCGACAGCCATTCACAAATCGCCTGCGGACCGGAATCATTTCTCTTCCTGCCGACACCGATTGATCCGGAAAATCTCCATTTCAAATTCGGGATTCCGAAGAAAATAATCCTGAGTCTCGCCGCATCGGCTGATCGATGGATATTCATAGAAAAATTCCAAACCGCATATCTTTCCCGAACACATAAGAAAATCTGGGCAGACAAAACATCGCGCAACGTGCATCGATTTGATGCCATCCTCGCACATTTTCCGAATGCGCGAATTATCCATATGATCCGCGATCCGCGCGATACGGTCGCATCGCTCCGTACGCACCGCAAACGCCGCGTGGTCGCCGGACGGATTGTGAAAAATAACTGGATCATGCCCTATCCCGATTGCATCAATCGCTGGATCACATCAGTCAGTGATGGCATCAAATGGCGAAGCGACAGACGATATATTGAAATCAAATATGAGGACTTAGTACACGCGCCGGATGCAACATTGAAAAAAGTCTGCCAGCACATCGGCGTGCGGTTTGAACCGGCGATGCTGCAGTTTTATCTGAAAAAAGGAATTTCACGAGATCCGCTGCGATTCCCGCAGAACGTCGAGGCGACCAAACCGCTCTCGGACACATCTGTCGGTCGGTGGAAACGCGATCTGCCGAGAGTAGAGGTTCATCGTGTCACGATACAAACAGCACGTCTCGCGCGGAAATTAGGATATCACCTCTAACCACATGGAAGTACGCATATTCGACAAAAACCACATACAGGCAATCATCGGAGATGACATCGCTCTGGTAAAAGAAATCGTGCGCGGCGCACTGCAGCTTCATTATGAGAAGACGTATGTCCAGCCGGCGAAGCAATACGTCCGACGACCGGAAGAGCCGCATATCGCCGACCGCATCATCTCGATGCCGGTCGCCATCGGCGGCGCTGATCCGGTGTCAGGCATCAAATGGATCGGCAGCAAGCGCGCCAATACTGCAATCGGACTGCATCGAGCAAGCGCCGTTATCGTACTCAATAATCCTGAGACAAACTATCCATGTGCCATTCTCGACGGATCGCTCATCAGCGCACTGCGAACCGTAGCAGTATCGCTCATCGCCATCGATCGCCTCCGGCCGAATGCGACATCTGTGGCGATCATCGGCATGGGCCGCCTCGGCACACTGCATGCTGAACTGATTTCCAAGCACTACCCCGGCATACGGACAATCCAATGCTACAGCACGCGAGAAAATTTCGATGCCGTCCTGTCGCTCCGCGGTGTGAAAAAATCCGCGACGCTCGCCGCAGCAATCAACGGAGCAGAAATCGTGATTACCACGACGACTGCTGAGCATCCGTACATCGGGCTCGGTGACATCGGCGACGAAAAAATAATGATCAATCTATCACTGATGGATTTTGGATTGGATGTCTATCAGAATTCTGACATTATCGTGGATGATCTGATGCAATGCAAAACAGCAAAAAAAGTATTCCGAGAGGGCGTAGATTCAGGGAAGATCGATCCGGCGCAAGTTTATGAATTATCAGATATTTTGTTCGGCACAGGTAAGACTCGCCAATTTTCAAAACGGATCATCGTCAATCCGATCGGCATGGCGCTTGAAGACATTTGGATGGCATGGACGATTTATAAAAAACTGCAGAATGCCGGATTGCCGGAATTTGAGGTGGAGTAATGCACGGGGGGGGGATATGCTAGAAAACCTTTTGGAAATGTGCTATAACAGGTGAGCCGCAGCACAGCTGCGGCTCCGAATTGATGGAGGCTATGGTGTAACGGTTAACACTAGAGTTTGTGGAACTCTCGATCTGGGTTCGATTCCCAGTAGCCTCCCCACATGAAAAAATCCCCGTTGAGGGATTTTTTCATGTGGGGAGGCTAGGCTTTGACTGGCAATGCATCTATCTTTGCCGCGAGGATGAAATCATTCTCGGAAAGGCCTTTGATTGAATGTGTCGAGAGGTCGAGACGAACACGATTGTAGAAAATATGAATATCTGGATGATGCCCTTCACCTTCGGCGATGTCGGCGACATCGCGCACGAAATCTATGGCGGTGACAAAATCTTTGAATATGAATTCTCGCGAAATAGATTTGTAATCTTCGGCAACACTCCATTTCGGCACTTCGCGCGCATACACATGCGCCGTCGCATCATCGAATGGTTCCACTCCCCCTTCACATGCCGTGCATTTTTTTGAGGTGAGATCCATAGTTTAGTTCAGATATTCTTCACGATACATCGTGATTACCGTATAGAGAAACGTGATGATGAGCGGACCGACGAGAATGCCGACCGGACCCATGAGGGAGAGCCCGCCGAGGACTGAGAAGAGAATCAGCATCGGATGGATATCGATGCGCTTGCCGACAATAACCGGACTGAGGAGATTGTCGATCGTACCGACCAAGACTGCCGCCCAGACGATGAGACCGATTGCAGCGCCAGTGTGTCCAGTCAGGAAGAGGTAGGCGATGGCCGGAATGGCGATGAGCGACGTGCCGAACGTCGGAACCAGAGATGCGATTGCGGCGAAAAGTCCCCAGAGCGCCGCACCGGGCACACCGAAAAGCGCGAGACCGATGCCCATCAGAAGTCCTTGAATGAGACCGATCAGGAGGTAGCCTTTGACCACGCCATCGATGGCCATGCGAAGTTTGTCGATGATTCGGCGCATCTTCTCATCTGGCAACGGAGAAAATCGCACGAGAAGGCCTTTCCAAGCCTGCCCATCCTTCAGAAAGTAAAACACGGCGAGTATGATGAGCGAGAACGAGACGAGTGCGGAAAGCGCCGAAGTAAATATAGCTGAGAGACTGCTGACAAAGCGCGATGAAAGTTCGGCGATGCGGTCTTCGATACCGGACGAGATGCCGAGAGGCAGATACTTGTCGATAGAACTATTGACTGTATCGATGATCCCGCCCGTTCCTTTTTCCGCGATAGACAGATAGAGCTGCTCTGATTGATGAAAGACGGCGAAGCTGATGGCGACGAGCGGACCAACGACAATGATGATAAAGACAATGACGGTGCAGAGTGATGAGAGCCACGATGTCCCCCAGGTGATGTGGGCATTGAACCATCGATACATCGGATAGAGTACGACGGCCAGCGCGACTGAGAGAATGAGCACGTTGAGAAACGGCCAGAGCAGAAGCCCGGTCAGAATGAGGCCGAGAATCACGAGCGCGGTAAAAAATGTTTTATCTGAATGCTGGTCGATGGACATGTACGTATCGTAACATAAAAATCGCACGAAGTAATTCGTGCGATTTTTATCTCCTCAAAGTGCGCGGGAGAAGATTTGAACTTCCATACCCTTGCGGGCGCTACCACCTCAAGGTAGTGCGTCTACCAATTTCGCCACCCGCGCATTTTTTCGTATAAGCTATCAAAATGCAAATACTCTGCCAGTATACTTATATTTCGACTTTTTTCAAGGTTGTCATACCGGTCTACGAACCGGTATCCAGGTCTGCATCAAACTCAAACCTGGATTCCGGATCAAGTCCGGAATGACAAATGCCAGACATTCGTCTGGCATTTGGAAATTAGATATTAGAACTTAGACATTTATTCTGCTGCTTTCTCTTCTGTCTCTTCTGGAGTTTCAGTATATTTCTTCATCTTGCGGCGGATATCTTTCACGGCCTTTTCGCGGACGTAGTAGAGTTTCGAACGGCGTGCGCGTGAACGCTTCACAATTTCGATCTTGTCGATCATCGGAGAGAACAATGGGAAGATACGCTCGACACCGACACCAGAAGTGACTTTGCGGATCGTGAATGTACCGCCAGCCTCTTTGCCGTGCTTGCGCGCGAGTACGAGACCTTCGAAGGCCTGCGTACGGAATTTGCCTTTATCTTCAATCTTGGACCAGACACGGAGCGTGTCGCCTGAAGAAAAAACAAGCGCCTTGCGCTCTTCGATATTTACAGGGGTGAATTCTTTTACTGCCATAGTGAGGACACTTTAGCACACCTACAGGGATTCTGCAATCCCTCGGGCCGCTTCGAAATCAGCCGGCAACGGCGCCTCAATCGTGATACGTTTACCTAACGGCGTCATGAGAGAAATACTCTTGGCATGCAGTGCCTGACGCGTAAAGCCGAGCGCTTGTGCGCGATTCGGCGAATAGAGATTATCGGCGACGACGGGATGGTTGAGATGCTTCATATGGACGCGGATCTGGTGCGTACGGCCGGTTTTCGGATGCGCTTCGATGAGTGCGAATGTGCCCTCTTCCGTACTTCCCTTCGCTTGATCCTCGCCGAGTCCGTAACGTGCAAGCACTTTGTATTCCGTGCGTGCATCACGCGTCTCGCCGCGTGTACCACGACCAGTCGCCCATCGGCGTACATCTCCGCGTGAGCGTCCGATCGACTCAGTAATTACTCCTTCCTCTTCTTTTGGCGTGCCATACACATACGCGAGATATGTTTTCAGAACGGCGCGATTCTGAAATTGCTCTTTTAAAAATTCATACGCTTTCTGATTCTTCGCTATGACGAGACAGCCCGAGGTGTCTTTGTCGAGACGATGCACGATGCCAGGACGCGGAATGACATGTGACATTTGACCATTGACAATTGACATGGGCTCGCCGACGCCAGCGATTTCCGGACGCTCGCGCATGAGAATATCCACGAGTGTTTCATCGGTATTCTTCCCTGTCCCGTGGACGGCAAGTCCGGCAGGCTTATTAATGACCATGAGGTCGGCATCCTCATAGAGAATCATGTCTTTGGTTGAAAAATTCATGTCTGTGCGCGATGCAGGACTCGAACCTGCGACCTTCTCAGTGTAAATGAGTTGCTCTACCAACTGAGCTAATCGCGCATTTGTGGTAATACCCTCTCACACTAGCTTATTTGAGCCGTTTTTTCAAGGACGCCTCGCCTTGGAAAATAACGCTCTCCGCGGTACTATGCACTCGTAAGACATCTTGTCCCCGTAGTTAAATGGATATAACTGCGGACTTCTAAGCCGCTATTGTAGGTTCGATTCCTACCGGGGACACCCAAAGAGAAAACGCCAACTGCTTGGCGTTTTCTCTTTGGGTGTCGGGCGGAGCGATGTCGAGCTAGCAAGCGAGACCGCGAGCCGGGCGATTAGTAAATCGTGCCGAGAGGCATTCAAGAAAAATTATGAGCGACGGCGAATAATTTATTCGTGACCACATAAATCCTATTTATTATTTCTTAAACACCGCCCGCATCACCCCGATAAACGTCGGCAGAAGCGAGATGAAGCTGATGACGAGGACGATCGGCAGAAGATAGGTATCGATATCCGGTACGTGCCGGCCGAGATAATATCCGAGAATCGGAACGGTAAGACTCCAGAGGATTCCGCCGACGATATTCCATTTGAGAAATGTCTTGTAGGGCATGTTGCCGACGCCGGCAATCATCGGCACGAGTGTGCGAATGATGGGAATAAATCGTGCGAGGATGAGCGAACGTGCACCGTGCGCGGCAAAAAATTTCTGCGCGTCTTCGGCATAGCGACGTTTGAAAAACCATGATTCGTCGCGCGTAAACAATTTCGGTCCGAGCGCATGCCCGATCTTGAATCCGACACTGTCTCCTACGACTGCAGCAATCGCCACACCGACGATGAGCACTGGCAGAGAAATATATCCGGCCGCGGCAAAAATTCCTGCCGTGAAGAGTAGCGAATCTCCCGGCAAGATAATACCGACGAGAAGACCGCTCTCGGCAAAGATTGCCAGAAAGACGCCAAGGAGGCCGATGGTCTTGATCAAATGTTCAGGATTGAGAATTGTATCCATATCAGCGGACTTTAGAACCAGGAGTAACTGCAACTTCTGGAGTGAGAAATACTGGAGCGCCATCTGTGCCATCGACGGCCATGAGCATGCCGCGGGATTCGATGCCACGAATCATGCGTGGTTCGAGATTGACGATGTAGAGCACTTGCTTGCCGATGAGACTCGCAAATTCGGGATGAAATTCGCGGATGCCGGAGACAATCTGACGGAGTTCTCCGCCAGCTGGCGGACCACCAAAGTCCACCATGCATTTGAGCAACTTGTCAGTCCCATCCACCGGCTCGATCTCACGAATTGTGCCGACGCGGATGTCCATTTTCTTGAATTCGTCATAGGTAACGAATGCGGTTTTCTGTTCTGGTTGTGTAGATTCTTCCATATGCTCATCATACGCGAGGAGTAGGTAAAATCCAAGATTTGACATGTCTGGGAAAAAGCATAGAGTATATGACAAATGCATTGAGCCTGATGTGTCCGCAATACACGTCATTGACATGGCGCATGCATCCAGTTCTTTGGCACACTGGAGTCCCTATCGATAGAAGGGTTGAGTAGAAATGTGGAATAATTTCTGATTCAAAAATCTGTCAAAACCAAACGCCATTTAATGGCTCGCATGATGCGTCAATCCTTTTCATGAATACGAGAAATCCTTTTTACGAACACTGGATATCTTCTATAAAGAAAACGGAAACGTCATTACGCAAACAAAAATAACAGGATGAATCTCTTGAATGAGCGCTCTCCTGTTTTTTTATTTTTACACTACTTCTAATTGATAACACCGTTCGCAGTAGAGCAAATACTTTTCTTTGGGATCAAACAGTGAATCGATTGTTTTACCGCATTTCGCGCACGTACTCGTATATTTCTTACCGGTCGGCGCCATATGCATGCGCTCTTCCATGCGTACTTGCGGATGACGAGTTGGGAGTGGTAATTTCATATCGCGATAAAATGCAAGCTCGGTCGGCACGATACGGAACGGTTTGCCCGTTTCCTCGCATCGAATGGTACCATTCAAGATATCATCCGAAACAGCATCGATGGTTTCAGGAATCTCATCTTTGGCAAGCACGGCTATATCACCGGCATTGGATTCCGCTTCGCCGGCGACATATCCACCGAATTCCCGTATCGCCGCATCGGTGAGCGGATACGCGATCTGACCGAGAGAAATATTGTATGCTTGCGCCGAGAATTCCATGCCGAGTCCGTCGGCATATTCGCCCTGTTCCAGTAACGCAGTTTTAATCGTATCGACGAGGGTAAAATATTCTTTTTCATCATACTGTTTGTTGAAAACACAACACGATTTACCTTGGAGGCCGAAACACATGAAGCAATACGACACATTCTTACAGTTGAAAATATATTCCGAATCAGTGCAATACTTCGACGAAACGGAAAATTTCACCCAGCTCGAACTCGAACCGATATTAGTCGTGCCATAGAGATGATCCGATCCTCCGGAAAAGAGGAGATCCATCGAATCGTGATGTCCGAGCGGACTATCGGCATGACGAACATGCTCAGCTTTGACCGCATCAACGATATCGTGTACATCCTTGGAATTCACAATGCCGACACCAGAGACATTTTGAGATCCGACATTATGCGAAGCATTCATTGGAAGCGTACGTACTAAACCCCAGAATTTTTTCTCATATTCAGCCACTGTTGTTCGCGAAAGCGGATACACTGACTGCAAAAATTGCTCGTACGCTTCTTTGGAAAGCTGTTCGTTCCAAACACAATACTTCTTGTTGCGCAGATTGACGCATCCGAAACAATCCTGGCAATTATGGCAGTCAAACAAAAACATTGAATTCAAACAATTATTTGAGAAATACGCAAACGATACGCGAAACAAATGATCACAGAGCTGGCTTCCATACACATGATCCGAATTACGGATTGTACGCGAATCCATGACCACTTTGCTCTTGTTCGCGAAGTTGGTATACCACACGTCTTCGCATTCGAAGCAGCCACCTGCATAATAGGCATTCTTAGTGTTGCGTCCACCGCTTGAATAATCACTGTTCGTGCTTGCAAGATCGCGATTCAGAAACGACGGCAACGGAAACTGTTTGCGAAGCGTGAGGAGTTGCGAGAGCGGACTCTGCGCCGGATCGTATTCCATACCGAACGAGAGCGGATCGAATGCATCGCCGATGAAATACTTATAATCATAAATCGGAAACGGGCAGTCTGGTGGAAAGGTTGAAATCATTTTTTCCGCATGCTCAGGCGCCATGCAATCTCGCTTGAAAAGCCGAAGCATACCCATATGCACCAGCCGACGCATGCGCCGGCATGTCGGACAGAAAGAGGGCGGCGGGACGCGGAGCATGCGGAGGAATTCGATGTCTTCGTTCGTGATTTCAAAATCGCCTTCGCAGTGCTCGTGCTTCCCTTTCCAGGTACATGTGCGTGTATGCGGAATAAGCGATTCGAGAATCGGATCCAGAAGTGCGTCAAATTGTGGGGTTTTGGATTGCATTTATAAAACTTCCTTCTGATAACAACTTTCACAATACACCATCTCAGGCCGCTCTGGCGAGTAGGCGGTCTCAAATTCATTCGGGCAGATGCTTCCGTGATCGTGATTTTCTTTTGTACAGGTACATCTACGATGCCAGAGTTTGCGCGGCAGGCGCAGTGCGATACGGTCTTTCTCGCGGCAGTCAGGACACTTTCTCGGAAGCGGAATGACTTCTCGCTTATAAAACGTTAGTTCGTCAGCAGTAATATTGAAATTCTTCGTGCACGTCGCGCAGGTGAAAACATTTTTGATAAATGCTTCGTCGACATCAGCGATAGAGTCCGGAACGTCACTCATTGCAATCGTGCCTTTGTCGAATACTCCCGACACTTTGTCTTCCCAGTGCCAGCCATGCGCCAGCACTTCGTCCCGAGTCATGGGCAAATAAATCGCTCCGCGGGTCTCGTTGTAGTAGACCGGAGCGATAGCGACTGGGAAAAATTCACCGTATTCTCCCGTCTGCTTCATATGCTCGATGATCTTATTCTTGAGTTCTGTGTATTCTTCCTTGGTGTATTTCTTGTTCAGAATCATGTACTCGCCTTTCTTCACCGAGACGCAGCCGAAGAGATTCTGGCTGTTCTGACATGAATCGCAATACATGAGATGCGAATTGTCATAGCAGAGGTGCGAAAACTGCGTATTATAAATCCCGGTACAGCCTTGGCATTCGTAGCAAAGCTCGACTTTGCGTCCAACGTGATAGAGATCCATCGAGTCCTTGATGTCGAGGCTTCCATAAATATTTTTGCAATCCTCCGCACGGTCAAGCTCAAAACAATTGTCGACATTTTTGCAGTTAAACAGCAGATTGCCATGGGCGTTCAGATTGCGTTCGCCCTGCATGAATTTGTGCACGGCACGATATGCAATCATATCTTTGTATTCTCGGAGCAACCCCTCTCGCACGGTATACGATCCGAAATCAATTTCTTTCATCTTTTCCAAATATTCTTCGCGCGAAAGTTTCTGATTTCTGAACACATAATTCTGATTGCGCAGATTCGAAGACATGAAGCAGTTGCCCGAACCGTTGACGTCATAACAGTAACGGCAGTCGGTCGAACTGTTGAGCAGGAGGCATGACTGTGATTTGTAGGAATTCTGCGTATCGATACAGTCATGGAGCTTCTCGCCTTTGTCATAGATGTAACTGCAATCAGTGCAGTCGCGCGAATTCATGCACCACGTAGTGTAGAGGATATTTTCACTATCGAACGTAGCGAACGAAATATATGCGTTCTTGTTATTGCCGCAATGATTCGTGTAATCCGAATTCGTGCTGTTCTTCGCAAGGAGCGCCATGCGTGGAGCTTTGTGCTGGAGTTCTGCGAACTGCTCGAAGAACGGTCGCGAGAAATCGAAATCCTGTCCCGAATCCGTCACATCCCAAGCGTCACCCCACCAGCAACTGAGACAATACACCTTGTATGGTTTCTCGGGAGAATAAATCGTCACCGTACTCCTCTGGCATAAGTCGCAATTTCTCCGATAGAGCGTGCGTTCGTTGCGCCATGCATAGCGCCGCTGCTGCCGGCAATCGACGCACCATGTCGGCGCCGGTACGCCGAGTTTCTCATAGAATGCGAAATCATCCGATTCTATAGTGAAATCCTGGTGGCAGTTCTGGCAGTTTCGAGTTGCGGGATTCATAGCCAAATAATAGCATAATTGGGGTATTTGACATTTGACACTCTACGATAGATTGATATACTGAAAGTACAAATTGCCACTTGGCACGACTCTGCTATGGCAGAGGTAATTATACAAAAGCTCAAGGAAATAATGCCTTGAGCTTTTGCTTTATTACCGCAGATTCTTTGCCTGTTATCTTACCTAGAATATGACTTAACCTTCGAGCGTCAATGAGGCGCATTTGTGAAAGAATAACGGAACCATGAACATCGCCGGAATCGATTGGCGCATAAAAAATTCCTTCTTTTTTATTTGAAGTTATTGGAATACCGTAAAAAATATTTTTGTTGAATTTACGAATGATCAAAACCGGTCTCAAGTATTGACGGCCTTTTCCATCTTCTTCACTGCCAACATTTAACCCTAGAACACACCACCATACCTCTCTTTCTGAAAATAAAGGTAGATTTTCATTCGTATGAATTATTTTCTTAGCTTCGTTCCACCGGTCGAAATCTTTTCCATATATTTGCATAAGAGCGCAGTATAGCTACTGCATTCAGGGCTGACAAGCAACTTATGCACAGCTCATCAGGTCTGCTTTTTACCCTCTTTGTCGAGATAGCGCTGGAGGATGAGGGCGGCAGCCGAGGCATCGAGCTTCTTCGGAATATGAAACTTCGTCACGCGAGAGAGCAGTGAACTTTTGCCTTGTCGGCCATGCGCGTCTGCTGAGGTGAAGGATTCGTCTATATAATAGACAGCTCCGGAAATTTTATTTTTGAGCGCGTCGCCAAATTCATGGATATTCGCGTTTACTTTGTTCTTCCCTCCCGTGTTATCAGCCGATTCACCGATGACGACTGCACCACATCCGAGTGCCGCATAGAGATTAGCAACATCAAAGACCGCTGACGGCGAGCTCTCTAGAACGTCTTTCGGAAATGCCAGCGTGCCATTCTCGTCCGAGACTGCTACGCCAATGCGTTTGGTGCCATAATCAATGCCGAGATATTTCATGAGTACAGAATACCATGGAATTTAAGGATTTTAATTGTGGTATACTGGACTAGTGTCTGAGCAATACAAAAGGAAACCAAATACTATCTGTAGTATTTGCAATAAATCCATTTATCGAAGACCGATTGAATTAGAAAAATCTAACGATCGCGCGTTTTGTAGTATGAAATGCTATGGCATTTCTAATCGGAAAGAACATCCTTGTGTTGTTTGTGGAAAACTACTTCTATCTTCTTTGAATAAAAAAACTTGTAGTAGAAGTTGTGCTAATACAAATCGATCTGGCATAAAGTATAAAATTGGTAGACCAAATGATAAAGTGACCTTAGAAAGAAGAATGAAATTTAAACTTCTCGAACAAAGAGGAAAAGTTTGTGAGAGATGCGGATATACTAAACATGAAATCCTCCAAGTACATCATAAAAATCGAAACCATCAAGATAACCGGATCGAAAACTTAGAACTTATTTGCCCTAACTGTCATTGCGAGGAACATTATCTTAAAAACAGCTGGTTGAAAAATTATACAAAATAAGGTAACGTACATCTCGGAAGCGTGGCGGAGTGGTCTAACGCGCTTGTCTTGAAAACAAGAGTCCTGAAAGGGACCGTGAGTTCGAATCTCACCGCTTCCGCAACAAAATCCACTTATGCGGATTTTCTATATTTAAGGATCCAAAAGTGTACCCGCGGTCTCACCGCCTTTATTATTTTGGTATACTGATCACATGTCCCTCTCTACACAACCATCCCTGAAAAAAATCTTCATCGCTGGAGCGTTGGCCGCCATCGGCACAGCCATTATCCTGTGTTCCGGACGTGTCTCCACAAATTCCAGCACGGGTGTGCTTGCCGTATCGGCAAGCACACCGGCTTCCCCCGCAGAAACGCCGACCCCAACCACAAGCTCCATTGTCGTCATTGGTGGTACGACGATTCCCGTCGAGCTCGAACGCACGAATGCACAAATTCAGAAAGGCCTCTCAGGGCGCACATCACTTGATGCCGGAAGCGGCATGCTCTTCCTCTTCAGCAAACCGGCAATCTACCGCTTCTGGATGCCCGACATGCACTTCCCGATCGATATCATCTGGATCAATTCGGGACAGATAGTTTCAATTTCAAAAAACGTGCCGACGACATTCGATCCGACGCATCCGATCTGGTATCGTCCCACAAAACCGGCGCAGTACGTGCTCGAAGTGAATGCGGGATTTTCTGCAGCGCATCATTTCTCGGCCGGCGACAGTGTGACATTTAAAAACATCTGAGTATGCAGATCGCTCCGTCAAAAATGAGGCCTGAGGAATGGAATGCATTCGTATACCGGCACTATCCGCCGATCGGTGCATTCATGCAGACGTGGGAATGGGGCGAATTCCAGAAATCGCTCGGCCGGTCTGTCGCACGCTACGAGATCCGCAAGCGAAGAGAGCGTGTCGGCGTATTCTTGCTCGTCGAGCACACGCTTCCGCTCGGATTCCGCTACGGCTACAGTCCACGCGGGCCGGTGCTCGATCCGGTATACGACCTGCAACTCGTGCTCTCTGCTCTTCGCGGATGGGCGCGGGCCAGATTTCCGAAATTGATTTTTATCCGGCTCGAGCCGCCGCTCGCGGAAATTGCGACTGCTGGAATCAAGGGCATTGCCGCTCCGAAATATTATATCCAGCCACGCCACAATACTGCCGTCGCGCTTGATGGTAGCGTCGAAACACTTTTGGCGAATCTGCATTCTTCCACGCGCTCCAATATTTCTCGCGCAGAGAAGCGTGGGGCGACGGTTGTCATACAAGACAAGCTCGCAGGCGGCGATTACACGGCCTTTCAGGAAATGATTCTCGAAACTGAGGCGCGCAACGGCGGTAAAAATATTTTCCCGAGCGAGATGTATCTCCGTTCATTCTTCGACACCATGCCAGCCAATACGGGAGTACACGATCCGCGGCAAATGACGCTCGGCATCTTCTACGGCTACCATGAAGGCGAGGCGGCGGCGGCGCACTTCGTGCTTTTCTTCGGCGACACGGCGACATTTCTCTACGGCGCATCACGGACGAAGCATCTCAATTCCAAAGTCACCACGCTCCTCCACTGGGCGGGCATCATGCGTGCCAAGGAGCTCGGCCTCGCCCACTATGATATCGGCGGCGTCGATGAGACACGCTGGCCGTCGCTCACTGCGTTCAAGCAAAGATTCGGCGGACGCACCTGGAATTACGCCGGCAATATCGACATCATCATCCGCCCCCTCTTCTACTGGGTATACAACCTGCTCCATCGGAGCTAACACCTGCCCCGCGGAAACTTCGCCTTAGCGAGCTCTTTGACTTTATGGAATTTTAGCTGTATGGTAGAGAAAAATTCACTAAAAATAAACTTATGAAAACAAACTTCGAATTCATCGACGGTCATGGACACATACTGCCTATGCCCAATCAAATTCCTTATAGTATCAAAAAGAAAGGCTACTTTAATGTGGTGATTGAACGCGATAGAGCTTTTATGGCTCAGTACTTCATCAAATGGAAACGGCCTATTTCTGACGAGACATTCTTCATCGAGCCTCGTCTTGAGTGGATGGCTAAGCATAATATTGCGCATACCGTGATGCTCACTCTGTCACAATTTTATTGCAATGGAATTCTAAAGAAAGATGCATTGGAAATAATAAAATTTCAAAATGATTTCCATGCAGAATTGCAATCGAAATACCCACGCCAAATCACTGCGGGATTCGTAGTTCAGCCATTATTTATTGGAGAAGCACTTATGGAATGCGACAGAATGGTCAAACAAGGATTAAAAATTCTTTGTCTCCCGACTCATTATATAAATGATAAAGGTAATTTCGTATCATGCACGGATGAGAATTGTTGCAAATTATTTCGATTTGCCAATGACAATAATCTTGCTATTCATTTTCATCCCTACGATTATGAGAGAATGATACACATTGAAGACCTCGATGCATTTGGCGGAGGACATATCACCGCTATGGTGTACCTTACTGGACATTTTCATTATGTCTTTTCATGTAGAAACATTCATGGTAGATTCCCTGACCTTCGTTTCAACTTATCCCATGGCAATATGATGGCGAATTTCAGCATGGGGAGAAAATCTCAATGGAAAGATGGCAGGCCGGATTACTTCGAAGGAGTTACTACGACTCCAGAAGAAGAGTTGCGCGCACCAAATGTTTTCTTTGATACTATCGTTCATGACCATCGCATAATCAGAGACCTCAAAGAAAAATCTGGTTCAGATAACATGATTTTTGGTATAGATTCTCCGTATCCCTTAGGAGATGGTATAGATTATGTACAATCAAAAATTCCGAAATATCCTACCTACACACTGGACCTTGCGGAAGAAAATGACTTCATAACCGCAGATGAGAAATATGCGATTACGAGGGAACATGTGTTTGATTGGCTGTATGGCAAGAATTCTGAAAAAGCGGCCGCAGTAAAAAAAATGATTTTCGCGCCGTAATATTCAAAATGAAACGACCACTTAACTAGAAAGTCAAAACTCTTCCGAATCTCGGAAGAGTTTTTTTATGTGTCACAAAGGGTTATACTAAAGCGTTACCCCATGAGAAACACCTCTGACAACGAGAAATCGATCGGTAAACTCTTTCGCGAAGCTTCGGCCGGCGAACGGGAGGCGTTCGAGAAGCTCTACGCCGAGTTCTACACGCCGCTCTACCGCTACATGTATTTCCGGCTGAAGAACCGCTCCGACGCGCTCGACCTGACCCAGACAGTGTTCTTCAAATTCTGGAAAAACATCGGCAGTTACAAAGAAGCTGGCACGCCAAGCGCATTCCTCTATACGATCGCTCGAAACACGCTCATAGATTTCTTCCGCACGAAGAAGCATGATGCAATCCCCTCCGACGAATTGGTCGCCAAGCAGGATGAAGCGACGGTCCCCGAATTGCCGAGAGATGATTCCTTCGCCGAAGAAATCAGGAACTCGCTCTTGATCCTCGGCGATTCCGAACGTGAAATTATCACCTTGCGATTCATGAGTGAATTATCCAATGCTGAAATTAGCACGATCACCGGCAAGACAGAGCCAGCCATCCGCCAAATCCAGTCCCGCGCACTCCGTGCCTTGCGCGAACACTTAAAAAATAAGAAACTATTTGAATAATATGATCAACGAATTCGACAATGACATCATAGAAGCTCTCGACGCGCATGAACGCGGTGATTTGGCGAATGCGCCAGAGAATGAGACGACTGCTCTGATTCGCGCACTCTCGCATGCGAAAAACAGCGTTGCGCCTGGACGCACCGGTCTGCGCCAGATGCTTGCACATGCGCAGCCAAAGCGAAGCCCGTACATGAAATTCCTCCGACCGCTCATGCTCGTGCCTGTCGGTGTAGTGGTACTTATTTTATTCGTACTCACTCGTCCAGCAACGGCACCGACCACCACTGAAAGCGTTCTCACCACCATCAAACTTCCACCGGCTACTGGCAATGTCGATGATATCGCCACACTCCTCACTGAAACTACCCGCGCCGAAGGCGTCGCACTTATGAGCCAGTCAGTCGATCTGTCTCAAACAGCGAGCGAACAAGCAGTTACTTCATTTTCAAATGACAATGCAGAAAACACACTTTAAAATTCTGCTCGCAACAATCCTTTTCGTCCTTCCGTTTTCGGCGAGCGCGCGAGTTCTCGCACCCAAGCCGCCGCATCCGGAAATCTGCCGCAAAATCGAATCTCTCCAGAACCAGAAACAGACGCAGGCCGCCGCGCTCAAGCGCACGCTCGCGACCAAACATAATTTTGACGCAACTCATTTCATCGAAATCTCAGGCGCCGCCGATGAGGCGCTGACCAAAGCTCGAGCAACTGAAGACACTGCCTTCGCCGCGCAGATCGCCGCGCTCATGACGCACGCCGATACGCCGGCAAAAGTGGCAGCCGTCGAGACATTCGAAGCAACCATGCGCCAAGCAATCACCGCTCGCCGAGTAGCCAATGATACGGCACTCATCAATTACCGTACTGCGATTACAGCGACGCTCGAAGCCCGAACGACGAAGATCGAGACTCTGGTTTCCACGCTTGCGGAAAGACAGCAAACAGCGCTCGGTGACGGACGCAAGAACTGCCAGAACAACGCGCGTGATCCTCATTTCGCGCAGATGCTGAAATCGAATCTCGAAGAAGCCAATAATAATTTCCGTGACGCCAAGCAGGATCTCGATATGAACTCTGATATCGCAGGACTGAACAAGATCAAACAAGATGCGATTCTCGCCGCAGAAACTACGTTCAAGGCAACACTCGCAACGGCAACAGCGACACTGCGCACGGCATTGAAATAAACAATATGTTACAATAATCCTATGGATAAGACTCCCCGATTCGAATGGATGACGGAAGAATACACGTTCGTGGAACGCTCGACGGACTGGTTCTGGGCTGTCGGTCTCGCCGCAGTCGCACTCGCCGTCGTCGCAATACTTTTTGGTGATGCACTCTTTGGTGTCGTGATTATTCTCGGAGCCGCATCTATCGCCATGCTTTCTATCCGTCGGCCTGAAACTGTCGCAATCGCCATCGGCGAACGCGGCATCAAGATCCGTGAAGTATTCTACCGGTACAGTGACATCCCTGCATTTTGGGTCGACGAACGGCCTGACGGCAACGAGCTCATCATCATGACGAAGCGATTTTTCCTCCCACAGGTCGCCATCCCCCTCCATGAGATCGATGCCGATGCCGTACGCGAATTCCTCAAAGAAAAAATCGAAGAAAAAGAAATGCGCGAACCGCGCTATCACAAAATACTCGAAATGATTGGATTATAAAAAGACTGCACTACTGCAGTCTTTTTATTTGGTGATCCCGCCAGGAATCTTTCCTTACAGGAACAGTACACCTTTTGCATTTTCTCGAAGCAGGGCTTCTCGAAAATAAGCAAAAGGTATTCGATTCCTGGACGTGAGTGAAGCAGTTCACTCACTCGGGATCACCCAAAGAAAAAGGCCGCCTCTTTCGAGACGGCCTTTTTCTAACGGGTGATCCCGCCAGGAATCGAACCTGGATTTACAGTTCCGCAAACTATTGTCCTATCCGTTGAACGACGGGACCGTCGAACGCTTTGCACTATACGCTATTTCGCCTTTTTATTCAACTGAACTGTTTTTTATTTCCCCGTCGCCCAATCTTTGAGTTCCGCAAATGTTACTTCGCCACAGAGAAATGAGTCACTATCGCTATTCCAGAGAAACGGCACTCCCCCACAGCGCTCACGATCGGCAGATTCGAGAAGTCGTGCGTTCACTTCATTGTGCCAACATTCGACACGTTCGACGGTGATATTGTTTTCTTGTTCGAGACGAAGGAGTAACGGAACTATTTCTTCGCAATGCGGACATTCAGTTCCATAGAAAAATTTGAGAGCCATTTTATTTAGTGACAGTTACGGGAACGAGCAGGACGCTCTGATCTGGTCCATCTGACGGATTTTCTTCTATAAACGCAAGTGTATAGTGACCAGTAGCGATATCAGGAATGTTCATCTCGGCACTAAATCCAACGGGATTCTCAGTCATCCAGTCTTCTGACGTTGCGAGCTGTTTCGTGACCAATTCTTTGCCATGGTCATCCAAGAGTGTCACGGTGCCCGCCACCGCTTCGAATACCGTCCAACTACAGCCAAGCGCATCTTTCTGACGATTATCGACAGTTGCTGTCGCAGTGTAGGTTGTATGTGCAGCAAACGTTGCCGGTGAAGTGACCGTGAGTCCGCACTCGGAGAGCGTCGCCGATGCGGTGACACTATCTGATTTCTGTGTGCCGAAATGCAGGACGAGCAAGATAGCGGCCAGTATCAGAATAATGAGGGCGAGAATGATTTTACGAGTTTTGTTCTGCATGGTGAATTTCTGCATACATCTATAGTAACACAAAACACGACTATCGAGTCGTGTTTTGGACTGCTTATTTAGCTGGTTTTGTGATGCGAGCGAGACGGGATTTCTTGCGAGATGCGTTGTTCTTCTTGATGACGCCGCGCTTGCCGGCCTTGTCGATGGCTGCGAATGCGACAGGAAGAAGCTTTGCTGCTTCGTCGAGCTTCTTTTCGTGGACGAGTTTCTCGACTTTCTTAATAGTTTCTTTGAGTGTCTTCTTGCGGCGATCGTTGATGGCTTTCTTGCGTTTGCTGCCGCGGAGCGCCTTCTTAGCTGATTGAATGATTGGCATAATAGATTAGGTGCTAGGTTCTAGTGATTAGGTTCTAGTAGTAAATGTCCCGCCGATGAGCGGTATGAAGCCACGAGACACGCAAACTTCAATGAGCGCATACTACCAGAAATTGCCGATTGGCGCAAACAGCCAATCTGCTATACTGACTGCATGATTGCACGCCTTTCGGGTACTATCGCGGATATCGGAGAAAAGCACCTTGTCGTGGATGTCCATGGCGTAGGCTATAAGCTCTTCGTGACCCCAGATTTGGCCCTTGAAGCCATTCTCGGCGATGAGCGCGTATTTGCTACGTATATGTCTGTCCGGGAAAACGCCATTGACCTGTATGGCTTTCGCGATGAGAACGAGCGTGGATTCTTCGAACTCCTCCTCGACGTCTCCGGTATCGGGCCGAAATCTGCTCTGACAATTCTCGCCATGGCACCAATCGAAGTCCTCTCGCGTGCCATCGGCACGGGCGATGTCGGTTATCTCACGAAAGTCTCTGGCATCGGCCGAAAAACTGCTGAGAAAATCGTCATCGAACTCCGTGATAAACTACGCGCACATTCTTCGGATGAATCACGCGCCTCGCTCTCTGCCGACAGCGATGTCATTGAAGCGCTCCGCACGCTCGGGTACAAAGACAACGATGCGCGCGATGCCGTGAAGCAAATTCCCCTGACTGCGACGAGCACGAACGAACGCATCAAAGAAGCACTTCGAATTCTCGGCGGAAAATAAAAACACTGAAGTACTACTACTTCAGTGTTAAAAAAATAATCTTTCAGGAAAAATGATAGACCAGCAGCAATCCCACTGCTCCGGCCAAATTGGTGGACTCATTGAACGCAATTCTTCTTTTCTCAGCCGTGCTCTCCGTCAACCACATATCTGCCAAGTTCTGCAGTAACCGGAACACGATGATGCCCGTGCCGAAATAAATCGCAAACCATGAAATTCCATCGGTGCCATTATTCCAGATATGAAATGCGAAGAGAATCTGTGCGGCAATCAGCACGAGTGCGACCGTATCAGCCATCTTGCGCAAATCAACTCTGGGCTCGATGAAAATCTGTTTCAATAATTTATAAACTATGAAACTCAAGATAATAACCGAAAGCCAGATATCATACTTCTGCGCGATCGGGTTTCGGGTCTCGATTCGACGGCAGATGAACTGATAGATGTAATACGGTTGGCCCAGAGTGCCCAGGGCATAGCAGAGACAGCGGAAAATTTTCGGCAAATCCAGCGGACGGGTCAACAATTTTATTGAGAGTGCCAGATTGAATGCGAAGAAAAACAGCAGTGCCACGTAGAATCCGAGAAATATCCCGCTGCTCTCAGGAGTAATCGCATGAATTTGATAGACATAGCCAACTGCCGCTAAGACGCCTTGGACCACTGCGACACAGACCGTAATCTGAGTGTTTAATCGGAATTTGTTTATTCTTTTTTTCATGGTAAGTCATAGTTTTTTAATGAAGAAATGGCTCTCATTTAATCATGAATACGCCATAAACACAACCTGGATTCAGGCCTGCACAACACATACCGCTCCTATGCTACAATGCCGCTATGCCCGAACTCCCCGAAGTGCAAACCACTGTCGCCGGACTCCAAAAAATCCTGCCGAGACTAGTCATCAAAGATGTCTGGACGGATTTGGCGAAGAAAAATCAGCGTATCCCCCATTTCAAAGAAACATTGAAAGATCTTTCTTTCTATCAGAAATTCCGCCGTGAAGTCAGCGGTAAGAAAGTCATTTCCGTCGAACGCAGAGCAAAAAATATTCTGATCAACATTTCAGGGGGTAAAACGATTCTCATCCATATGAAAATGACCGGCCATATCATGGTTGGCAAATATTCATATGACAAGAAAACCAATTCATGGACACCGGCACCTGATGAGAAAAATCTGGCACTTCGGGATCCGTTCAACCGATTTATTCATACGGTATTTACATTGACCTCACCCCGGACTACGTCTCGACCCTCTCCTTATAAAGGAGAGGAAGAATTCCATCTCGTATTCTGCGATTCACGCAAGTTTGGAACAGTGAAGCTTGTCGCGAGGTCTTTGTTATATGCTCCAGGCTCTATGCTCCATGCTTTGGGTCCTGAGCCATTGGACAAGAATTTCACGTTTGCAAAATTTACTGAGCGATTGAGCAAGAAGCTGAATGGAAAAATAAAACCGGTACTTCTCGATCAATCAATCATCTCCGGCATCGGTAATATTTATTCCGATGAAATGCTCTGGCTCGCCGGCATCAATCCGCGAGCGTTGGTCAAAGATATTCCGGCAGTGAAAATGAAAAAATTATATGCGGGCATGAAATCAGTGCTGGCAAAAGGAATCGATTTCGGCGGCGACTCAACATCAGATTATCGCGATGTGCAGGGAGTCCCCGGTAAATTCAGCTACCATCACAAGGCATACCGCATGACTGGCAAACGATGTAGCAAACCGAGATGCACCGGTGGTATACTGAGAATAATCATCGGCGCACGCAGCGCACATTATTGCAGCGTACATCAGAGATTATCAAATAAATAAATTTATTTTTATGGCAGAAGAACACAAAAAAAGCGCGGCAGTGCAAGACCTCATGTTTCTACTCGCCGCAATCATTATTGGATTCGTCATCTGGTTCTACACCGGCGGTCCGGCACGCTTCAACAACAAGCCGTTCATCAAGCCAGCCGAGCCAATTGATTCCGGTGAGACATACGGACCAAGCACTCCGAATACGCAATTCCAGTAGCACACAAGAAAATACAGATGATTTTTTATGAGACCGCGCGGAGGCGGGTAGCCGAGCTCGAGCAAAAATTCACCAGAATTTTATGCGTGTCGATTAAAAAATCATCTGTATTTTCTTGTGTGCTACTAATCTGTCAGCGCATAGAGCATAATACCAGTGGCAACAGAAACATTGAGCGATTCTTTTACACCGCGCATCGGAATCTCCGCGATCACGTCGCACTCCCCTAAAACTTTTTGAGACAGTCCCGTGACTTCCGTGCCGAGGATGAGCGCAGTTCTTTCTGTGCTTTTCACTTTTTTATAACTGACTGAATTTGTCGATTGTTCCAGTGCAACGATTCTGTAATTTTCTTTCTTGAGTTTTCGCAACAGTGGCGCAATAGTCTTCACATGTTCCCACACAACTGAATCTTCTGCCCCGAGGGCACATTTATGAAAATCATTTCTCTTTCTTCCAAACCGATCGAGCGGTGTCGGAGTCGTCCCGATGAGGTATATCTTCCCTACTCCGGCCGCGTCGGCCGTACGAAAAATCGCTCCGACATTGTAGACGCTGCGGATATTATCGAGCACAAGGATGATTTTATCGTTGATTTTAGGCATATTGTGTGCTAATTTGAGTTTACTTGCTTTTCGGTTTAAAGCAATAAGCATATGCGCCCATAGCTCAGTTGGTAGAGCAGATCCCTTTTAAGGATAAGGTCGTAGGTTCGATCCCTACTGGGCGCACTCGGTTATCCACACTCATTTTTGAATTCGAACATTTTTTCGAGTATACTATGTCCAGACCCAAAGAGACCTTCGTTTCATCACAAAGCAGTTCGCTTAGAACATATACAATGTGTTTGAAGCGTACAAAAGAGAAAATATAATCATACCAAATTTTCTTGTCTCAGCTCTTTATAAATCAGTCACTCTGTACATTAGAGGAAAATACTAAAGGCCTCGAGCCTGTCCCGCACATCGTGCGAGCCATACTCGAGGCCTTTTTTTATTTTGTATTTGTCATTCCGGACTTGCGTATCCATCATCCCCCCCCCCGTTGATAATTCACGACGGCCGTCGTGAATTATCAACGGGGAAAAATGCGACAGGAGTCGGACTCCTACTAATTAGCTTCCTGCTGATAGCATGTTTCGCAATACACGATCTCCGACCGCTCAGGCACGTAACTTGTCTTGATTTCTTTTTCGCATTTCATGCAGAAGCGATCATAGAGCTGCGGCGGATTCACTGTGTTGAATCTCCGCTTGAATCTACACTTCCAGCATTTCACCGGGAACGGTACGCCGATCTTTCTATGCAGTTGAATCTCAAGCGTAGTAATTCTAAATCCTTTTTTACATTCAGCGCATTCTATAATTTCTTTTTGGATCGCATCATCGATATCTGCTACTGTTTCAGGAACTTGGTCAGCGGTCATGGTCGTCGTATGTTCTGAATCAGGAATATCATGCCACTGCATCCCGCCCTCAATAATTTCATTTTTTGAAAGCGGGAAATAATAATCAGCCATTGTTTCGTTGTACGCAAACGGTGAGAACATGAACGGGAAAAATTCTCCATAACTCCACACGCGGCCTTTCTCATCCGTATATGGATTTGTCTTCATGTCAGCAATAATCTTTTCCCGAAGCACTAGATATTCTTCTTTTGTATATTGCTTGTTGAGAATGCAGTATTGCTTGCGTTTGAGATTGTAGCAGCCAAAACAATCTTTGGATTGATTGGCATAAAAACAGTACTCCAGATTGAGGGCATTCGGCCAGCATTGCGCCGAGAAGTGGTCGTTGTATGCGCTCTCGCCCACGGTCAAACATTCGTATAAATTCTCCGCGCCATATCCCCAGTTAGTGTAATCATAACAATTCTTCGTCGGTCCCATCGTCAGCATCTGCACGAATCGCGAATCTTCAACACTCGAAACCATATATGAGTCTTTAGTGTTTTTCGATTCATAGATGAAATCACCGGTAGTATTCACATTCAAGCCATTACCCGCAGTCGCCCGGCGAGGCTGTGTCATAAAGAATTCGCGTGATTGTTGAAGCATTGATTCGATCCCCTCGCGAGTATCAAGTCGCATTTCAGCAACTTTCTTTTTATACTCTTCCTTGCTGTATTGCTGATTGAAAATACAATTCGATTTATTGCGCAGATTTATGCACCCGACACAATCGACACAGCCTGAGCAGGAACGAGAAAAATGCGTATCAGTACATGAATCAAGCTCTTCGCTATATATGCAGTGATAACTCTTATACATTCCGACACATTCATAACAGAGTTCGACTTCTTTGAAGCGATAGCCGTCCAATGAATCCGCCACATGGGCATAGACCATACAATACGCAGTACGCTCCCCATAATCGGCATTAAATACCATGAAACAGTCTTTCTGATACGCTGTAGCGTTCACATAGGGTGAATTTACGAGCGTAGAATACAAATTTTCGATGGCCATGAAAGTAGATTTGTCTTTCAATTCAGCCAGTTGTTCAAAGAAATTTCGGTTCGGATCATAGTCCATGCCATATTCCGTGCCATCCCATGTATCTCCGAACCAGCATTTCGGACAGAACACACGATATGGCGTGCCGTCACGTAGATTTGAAATAATGGATTCATTGCAGTTCGCACAAGCTCTCTTATAGAGAGTAATCCAGTTCAGAAAGGCCAGCCGGCGCTGAAACCGACACCCAGGACACCATGTTGGCGGCGGAACATTTATTTTCTTATAGAAATTAAAATCATCCGGCTCGATCACGAAATCCTTTTTGCAGTTTTGGCAGTTTTTAGTTTCCACTATTAGATTTTCTCTAAAATAAATTTCTCGAGCGACAAATCGAGCGGGGCGAGACCTTGGATTTCATTCATGGTGAGTGTGATGAGTTCGTTAGCGAATGCAATCGGCTCGCCGGGTTTCCAGTTTTTGAGTGCTGCTTTCGCCTTGCGATAAACGAATGGATTGAGGCCAGAACTTAGTGCATCTTTCTCACTCGCCGCGAGCGCGAGCGATTTTAGTCCCCAGAACAGCACACCGCCAATCTCGCGAGTCTCTATTCCCGCTTCACGCGCCTGTCGGTAAATCTGCCAGGCCAGTTTCTTGTCACGAGCGGCCACGGCATCAGTCAGTGCAAATGTATTGAAACGTTCTCCGCCAGCTGGCGGATTCTTCTTCGATTCCAGTTCTATAACTTCATCTGCATATTTGGAAATCTTTTTCAGATCAGCGGCAGGGAGCGAATCTTCGACAATAATAAACGTGTTTGATGAATCCTTAAATGATTTCGCAAGCGCAATAATATTCTCGCTCATATCGCTCTCCCCGATCAAACGGTCGAGCACGACGAGCGATTGCTCACCGAAGAGATCTGCTCCAGCGATGAGCATTTCAATTTCTTCGCGACGAGCAGTATCGGCATCGAAAATTTTCCGCACGAGCGACGGATTTTTTTTGAGGAGTGCCGCTGCAACTTTCTCTCGTCGAGCGAGAAGCGATGCGCGATCGTTACCAATAATGAGTGTAAGCATAGATTACATGCGGACCTTCTTTTGGTAGGTCCGATAGGGATCGCCGAATTTCTCGACGAGAATTGCCTCTTCTTTGCCGATGAAGACGGAGCGAGTTATAGCGAAGGCGACGAGCGTAGTGATGACGACGGCATATGAGCCGAGAATGAACCCGAGGCCGAGAATCATCAGCGCGATACCGAGATGCGTCGGCGCGCGGGTCAACTTATACGGACCATGTGCGAAATCTTGCCAGATCGGGCCGTCTTCGCGCTTGTGGTGATGACCGCTGCGAGATGTATGCTGGGCCCAGTAGATTAGGATCGGACCCACGAATATCAAGAGAAATCCGATATACGACAGATTGGTATTATAGAATCGGACGTGATGGAAGAGATCAATCAGGAGGCCGATGAGTAGGCCGGCCACGTTGACGAAATACGAGTGCCCGAGCACGAGGTGGATCAGGTTGGACTTATTATTATGCATATGCGCATTGTACTCCCCTGTGACTTGCCCGACAAGCGCTCCAGATAATCTGTCGAAAACGCCAAGGCTAAGCCTTGGCGTTTTCGACAGATTTATTTAATTTCCCCGTAATGCCGTCCCCGACCGGCGTGGACTGCGAGTGGAATATCGGTTTTGATGTGAAGATATGACTCAGGCAGGACATTGACCATTGATTCGGAAACGATTTTCTCGACTTGTTCGGCAACGTTGTTTTCGACTTCGTAGACTAGTTCGTCGTGGATCTGGAGAACAAGATGGGCTTTGTCACTGAGACTGGCCTTGGCAAGAGCTTTCTCGGCGTGAATGATGGCGAGCTTCATGATGTCAGCAGCCGTGCCTTGAAGCGGTGCATTCGTAGCCGTGCGTTCGGCAAGTGCGCGCATAAACGGTAGCGATGAACGAATCGCCGGGAATTGTCGTTTGCGTCCAAAGAGTGTCAGCGTGTAGCCATGCGTGCGTGCGAATTCCTTTGTGCCTTCGAGATAGTCTCTGATTGTCGGAAACTGCCGAAAATAATTTTCATAGAAACTCTCCGCTTCGGCGCGCGATGAGCCGAGATTTTTGCGAAGCGCATTCACGCCCATGCCGTAGATGATGCCGAAGTTAATAACTTTCGCTCTGCGGCGCATATCATGATCCACTTTGTCTTGCGGAACATTGAAGACAAATGCGGCGACACCGGAGTGAACGTCTTTACCATCGCGGAAAATTTCTGACAATCGTTCGTCATGCGACATGAGCGCGAGCACGCGAAGTTCGATCTGCGAGTAGTCGAGCGCGACGAGTGTGTGCCCCGGCGCGGCAATGAAGCCATCGCGGATGGCGCGGCCGAGTTCGCTCTTGATCGGAATGTTCTGGAGATTCGGATTTTGCGATGAGAAACGTCCCGTCGCCGCACCGTGCTGGGAGAATGTCGCATGCAGTCTGCCGTCAGGACCGGTCATTTCCGGAATGACGTCAATGTACGTCGAGAGTAATTTCTGCAATTCGCGGTACTTCATAATCTCGGCGATGATCGGGTGCGCGTCTTCAAGGCTCTCGAGCGCTTCGATCTTCGTCGTATATGTTCCTGTCGCGCTCTTCTTGCCGAGCGGTTTCAGACCGAGTTTGACGAAGAGAATTTCCGACATCTGCTTCGGAGAATTGATATTGAATTCCTCACCAGCGAGACGATAAATATTTTTCGTATAGGCATCGAGCGTCTTGTGATAGTCAGTTGAAAGTGTACTAAATACTTTTTTGTCTATCAGAATCCCTGTTTCTGTCATCTTCGTCACGATCGGCATGAGCGGCGCTTCGATTTCGTCGTACACTTCCTGTAATTTTTCCGTCTTCAATTTCGCAAAAATCTCCTTGCGCGCCTCGGCAAACGTACTTTTCTTCGTGTACGTGAGAATATCTTCAAGCGTCGGCGTCGTTTGTTCCGAATCGATGAGCCAAAGCGCAACTGAAGTTTCGAGAAGTTCCCGAGGAGAAATATCTTCCGTTGGTGTTTCTTCTATTGTTTCTTCGATTTTCTTCCCGCCGAATACTGTCTGCGCGCGACCAATGAGACTCTTGAATTCAAATTCTTTGAAAAGTGCCGTGATTTTCGCCATATCAATTTCTTCTCGAAATGATTTTTCCGGAATGACGAAATTAATCGGCGCATCACGACGAATTGTGGCAAGTGTTTTCGAGAAGAGCGCTTCCTCTTCCCCATCCTTGAGCAGATTGAAAACTCGTTCAGTGATTCCTAATTTTTTAAATTTTTCTTCGGCGCCGGCTTTCTTGAGATCTTTGTACATAGCCTCGAGCGTGCCAAATTCATTGATGAGAATCGTCGCCGTCTTCTCGCCGACTCCGGCAATGCCGATAATATTGTCTGACGGATCGCCACGCAAGCCTTTGTAGTCCGGCAAATATTTCGGTTTGAATCCGTAGCGTGTGACGACGGCGTCTTCATCGTAGAGGACAGTATCAGTCAGGCCTTTCTTCAACGTAAAGACTTGCACTTTTTTCCCCGTAACAAGCTGGAGCGTATCCATATCGCCCGAAGCGATTATGATTTCGATATTCTTGTCATCTTTCATTTGCTCGACGATCGTACCGAGACAGTCGTCGGCTTCGAATCCTTCCTTGTCATAAATTGGAATTGAGAACGCTTCGAAAATTCTCCGTGAGGCGATAAGTTGCGAAACCAGTGCGTCATCAATCTTCGCGCGTTTGCCTTTGTATGCTTCGTACGCCTCATGGCGAAATGTCTTCTTCGGCAAGTCATAGCACGCCGCGACATAGTCGGGTTTGAGGTCGGTCACGATCTTCATGATCATCGTCGAGAGGCCGTAGAGCGCTCCTGTCGGCTCGCCCTTAGAGTCAGTAAATTCCGGCAAGGCATGATAGGCGCGATGAATAATCGCGTGCGAATCAAGCAGAATCAGGCGTTTTTTAGCGGATTTTGGAGTTGCCATTACCTACTCATTATACTCGATTTGCACAGTACGCGTAGTATCTCCGTGGTGAGCAAGATGGACGTTGATTGTAGTTTTCGGAATAATGGCTGCGATGCGTTCAGGCCATTCGACGAGAACGAGATTTTCGGGGTCAGAAATAATTTTGTCCCAGCCGAGACTAAGCATTTCTCCTTCTTTGTCCAACCGATATGCATCTATATGTACGAGGTGCTTCCAATTTTGGTTCGTGAGTTCATAGATTTTCATGATAACAAATGTCGGAGAAATAACGGACTCGGTAATACCAAGCTCTCGCGCAATCGTTTGCGTAAGTGTCGTCTTCCCTGCTCCGAGATCGCCGGAGAGAGTTATGATGGTGGCGTGCGAAGGCGCAGCCTTCGCACGCGCGAGAACTTCTTGTGCAATATGTGCTATGTCGTCTATCTGAAATTCCTTCATGAACGTAATCTAGCACAAAAAGAAAAACAGCGCATATGCGCTGTTTTTCTTTTTTCGTATTAGTTATAGATCGTATGCACGGAGTCGCCATTCGACTTCGTTGTCGTCGTGGTCACACTCTTGCGGCGTGAGTAGAGCTCATTGGCGAGCCAGACGAGCGCGAGAATGATGGCGATCAGGATGAGCCAGCCGACAAGCGTCGTCGGGAAGAATCCGCCCGAGAAGAATGCGAGGCCGGCGAGATTGGAATTATTACGGCAGCTCTGCGTCGAATTGATCGCATAGGCAATCGCATCTTCCTGCGCCGTCGTCGTTGGATTCGTGAATGCCATCGTTGCCGTTGCCACGACCATGTCGTGGAGAACTACTGACGTTCCGGCAATACCTGAGACGAAGACTTGTCCTGACTGGCCCGGTACGAGTGTGCCGATTGGTACCGTCACTGAGTTGTCAGAGTCGCCATATGAGCCGACAGATGACTGTGTGAACGTAATACCGGTCGGAAGTGCGATACGGAGGACGACGTTACTGAGTGTTTTGTTAGAAATGTTTTTGTAATCAACTGTGTAATCTGCCGTATTAGTCGGACAAATATTCTGGTAACGATTCGCCACTGAGAGCGAGACAAAGTTCGAACCGTTGCCGCCACCGCTTGCAATGACCTGTGTCACAACAGTTGTCGTTGAAACTGCTGCTGTACGGAAGCTGACGATATCGCCGCGAAGTGTCTGGCCATTATTGGTCGCGACTGCGCGGAAATAGTACGTCGTGTTCGGAGAAAGTCCGCTGATACCGTCATTGAAACTGAGACTCGTCGGATTGCCGAGATTCTGAGTGTTGGTCGTATTGCCAAGCGCCTGCGTCGTACCCCATTCGAAATACGATGTGACTGCGCCGCCGTTACCGCCGGCCATGAGGCCATTGAGGCGAGCAGATGTCTGGCCGATGTAGTTAGCAATCGTAGTTGCGACTGAGAACTGGCTGACTGGCGTCACAACATACGGCGTGACGTAGACATAGGTCGTACTCGTCTGACTGAGTGCTCCGTAGTTGTTGCAGTATGCCGTCAGCGTGTACGTGATCGTACCAGATGTGGTCGGTGTGATGAATTGCTGGCTCGATGCGCCGAGATTGCTCGAGTAGTAGCCATTACTGCCACTGATAGTGACATAGCTCGCGCCATTGGTGACCCAGTAGAGCGTCGTACTCGTACCTTGAGTGATTGAAGATGGAGTCGCATAGAACTGGCCGATCGTACAGACTGCTACTGGCGGCGGTACATATGAGGTACTGACAGTGACTGTCATCGGATTTGCCGCCTGACCAGTCGCACTATATGCATTGAGTGTAAACGTAGTGGTTCCGTAGATCGGACCAGTACTCTGCGTGTAGGAACTGTTCACGGGAACAGAACCGAGGTTAGTGATTGAAGCGGTCGCACAACCGGTGGTTGACCACGAGAGCGTTGTTGCAGATCCTGACGGTACGGTAGGCTGTGCAGCTACGAATGAATTGATGACACATGACTGCTGCTGTACGTTCGTACCAATGTAGAAGGAAACGACAACTGAACCCTGATGCGACCAGCCGGGAGCGATCGTGCCGAGATTGAGGCCTGAGGCAAAAATCTCAGAACCGGACTGGCCGAGTGGCAATGCCGTCGGAGTCTGCATCTGATCCGGATACCACTTCACTGATCCGTATGAGAGGATCTGTGGAGATGAGAGATTGATCGTGCCCGAGCCGGAAGCGCTGCCACCAGACGTAGACGAGACACTGCCCGAAAACGAAGCCGTACTCATCGTGCCTGATGGCTGGTTGAGGTGCACGGTCGTACTGGCAGCATCCGTCGTGCCGGTGTTGTGATAATAAATGCGAACGTTCACGATCTGACCTTGGTCAGCCGAAACGCTCGGTGCCCAACAGTTGTTATTCCAACCGGTTGAGTTAATGCCTGCGCCAGTCGTGAAGTTGCCGACACCGACCGTACTACAGTCATTCGCGACAGGCGAGAATGACGATGCCGCAAATGCATGCGGTGCGGCAAATCCAAGCGCGATGAGCGCAAAGATTGCCACTATTGATTTTGATAAAATTTTCTTCATATATTTTCTTGTCTCGCCCCGAATTCTTTCCTGATCTGATTTTTTAATCGACACGCATAATTTCTTGCTAGAAATTTGCTGGAGCTCGGCTACCCGCCTCCGCGCGGTCTCATAAAAAATCAGATCAGGAAAGAATTCGGGGCGTTAACTATTAATAAACATCTATAAATCTTCAATCACTAATTAAAGACTTAATAAATGCGTGAAGGGCTGTTTGGTAACAGTTCCCTTCACACAGAAAATTAACATTACTTATTACTTACTTGTGACTTACAGACATACCGCCTTTGATACCGCCAGTTTGCATTTTTGTGCCTACGTTGGAGAGTATTGAATTGTTGGTGTTATATGTCCCGAGGTGCGATTGCATCGGATACGAGGTGTTTGCGGTGTTGGATGTATTCCAATACGTTATATTGCCCGTCTTCTGCGAGGGTGCTTGTGACCAGGTTTGTTTGGGAGCGACATTCTGAGTGGAAGCCGTAGCAGTGCTCCATGAAGGATTCGTTCCTTTTGAACTTGTGGTCTGTTGATAGCTGATGTGTGGTTGCGGTGTACTGGTAGTTGCGGCAGATGCTTTTGTCGTAGTTGCGAGCTGTGTCGTATGCGAAGCACTGATGCCGTTCTGTGTTTGTGTGCCAGCAACTCCTTTGATTCCCATCGTATTTGAGGAAGTTGGATTAGTCGGTGGCACTTTCGTGTAAACCGAATTCGCATTTGTCGAAGCCATCGACTGCGACGAATACTTTGTCTGCGTCTGTGCACCTCCTTTTACTGCAGTAGTAGCTACAGGAATCGTATTGCCTGGCGGCGTTTTGGCATAAATTGAACTATTAGTAGTAGCCATATTCGTACTGCCTGCCATGCGATGACCGCCTGTACCAGCTGGTCCTTGATCCCCGTTTCCGAGAACACCAGTTCCATTGCCGTTATAGGTGATATCACCATGACCCGGTGCAGGGGCTGGGCCTCCTGACTGCGGATTTACTGATGGCAAATACGTTACAACAAAGTTGTTAAATGAATTCGTATTGAATGAATTCACATTATTCGTGGTGTTGTAGTAATTATTCACGACATTCTGCACTTGCGGAGTGTTGTAGTAACCGCACTGCTGCTGGCCATACGAGTTCGTGAATATGAAGCTGAATTGGATGCACGCTTGCGCAAGCAACCCACAGAGCGGTGATCCGTACTGTGGCATACAATAGCCTTGATATTGCTGTGGCTGGTCATAAATGACCGGCTGAGAACAATACTGCTGGCGATTCTGGTCATAATAACCATAGTCAGTGCCTTCAGGTGCGGATTGCGTATACTCCGGATGGTTATCAAGATGATTATCAATATGAATATTGATGTCACCATTGCCATTCGTGTGAATTGTCGTATCAGCTCCGTTATACGTAATCGTCTGATTTTGTTTCGCAGTCGATGGTGACGTAGTAATCGGAATCGGCGTGCGGTCAGCAATCTGATTCACGCAGCCTTTCTTAGCAAGCACGGCTTTTTGGCCGTTTGATGCAGTGTACACGAGGCACAGTGTGTTGAAACCTGATGGTGAAAGGTAAAAACCATACTTTTGATTGACCTTATCCCATCCGAAGATAGCATAGTGTCCTACATCAGAGCATGGCGGGTACTCCCACTTGGATGCGCGATATTTTGCAATTATCGTCTGCGCATCAACAGTTGCTTCACCAAGTCGTACAGCATCATAACCATTCCATATCAATGCGGCCTGTTGGTTATAATTTTCACTAGTTACTCCCGGCGTTGCGCCTGCGAAGTCTCCATTTGCCATGTGGTCGGCGAATGCGTCTCCAGTAGCACCGGCAACGCATGGAAAATTACAATCTTGCCAGATAGGATTAAGTTCTTTTGAGTTCTGGTGCAGAGCATCATTGTCAACCCATTGCAGTGTTTGAGAGTGTGCAGTGTTTGTAATAAGTAATGTTGTCAAAGAGGCGAGTAAAATCGTTAAATAATTTTTCATGGCGTTTAAATTTGTTTTTTATTCGGTGATAGATTTTTTTATAGTGTATCATAATTAATCAGTATTGTCAAGGTATTTTGGCGATTGCCTATGGCTAAAATAGGCTATACTGTAAGGACATATGGTGACCTTCGACGATGACAAGCAGAATAAAAAAGTTGACGAATTGCGCCGCGAGGAAGAGGAGGAGCTCGTTCGTATGCTCGCCGAGGAGAAATATGGCCTCCCCTACGCCAATTTGATGACGGCAAGCATCGATAATGAGGCCCTTCGTTATATCGATGAGGATGTTGCCCGCGCGCAGAAGATTGCGCCGTTCAAAATTCTCGGCAAGAACATCGATATCGCCATTCATACTCCAGAAAATCCCGAACTCGAACATGTGCGTGCCGATCTCGAACGCAAAGGACTCCATGCGAATTTTTCCATGGCTTCGATGCAGAGTTTGGAAAAAGCATGGGCGCGATATGCTGAAATTTCTCATGCAACAGTCTCGCGCGTCGGCGGACTCGATATTTCGGGCAGCGATTTGAAAAAACTTTCTGATGAATTGCACACGACGGCCGATGTTGCGAGTACTGTTGCGGAAACACTCAAAGAAAACAAGACGCATACCGTCTCGATGGTGTACGAAATTATTCTCGCCGGTGCAATCGGCATCAACGCATCTGATATTCACTTCGAACCGGAAGAAGATCATGTGCGCATGCGCTATCGTCTCGACGGCGTGCTCCAGGATATTCTCTCAATCGATCAGAAGACATACAAGCTCCTCCACTCACGTATCAAACTGATTTCCGGAATGAAACTCACGTCGGACAATATCGCGCAGGATGGGCGTTTCAGTATCTTTCTCGGCGACGAAGAAATCAGTGTGCGTGTCTCGGCAATTCCGGGCGCGTACGGTGAATCAATCGTGCTCCGAATACTGAATCCGAAATCCATCCAAGTCGAACTCGAAAGTATGGGCATTGATCCGAAATTATTCGAAGTTATCAATCGCGAGATCAAGAAACCAAACGGCATGATTCTCCTGACTGGTCCGACCGGTTCCGGTAAGACGACGACGCTCTATGCCTTCATTCGCCGGATCTACTCTCCTGAAATAAAGATCATCACCATCGAAGATCCAATCGAATACCACCTCGCCGGAATCACGCAGACACAGACAGACAATGAGCATGGCTATACATTCATCGAAGGTCTCCGCTCCGCACTCCGCCAAGACCCAGATGTCATCATGGTCGGTGAAATTCGTGACTCAGAGACGGCAAAAATCGCCGTTGAGTCCGCGCTCACTGGCCACATGGTCTTCTCGACGCTCCACACGAACAATGCTGCCGGAGTCATCCCCCGCCTGATCGATCTCGAAGTGAATCCGAAGATTCTTGTCTCAGCACTGACGCTCTCCATCGCCCAGCGTCTCGTGCGCAAACTCTGCCCGGACTGCAAAAAAGAACTTGAAGTTCCGGAAAAAGATAAAACGCTGATGGCTGGCATCATCGCGCATGCAATCGATGTGGGCAAAGATCTCTCGCGCTACAATCTGACAAAAGAAACGCCGATCAAACTCTGGGGTCCAATCGGCTGTGACAAATGCAATAAGACTGGGTACAAAGGACGCATCGGCGTCTTCGAAGCGATTCTCACTGATGAAGCGATTGGTAAAATCATGCCAAGCAATCCAAGTGAGCGTGAAATCGAGAAAGTCGCCGAGACACAAGGCATTCTCAACATGCGCGAAGACGGTGTCGTAAAAATCCTCTCCGGTGTCACCTCTCTCGAAGAAGTGCGGAGTGTAGTGGAGATGGAAGAGAATTAAAAAATCCCCTCTAGGGGATTTTTTGGTTTCGCCATCCTAAAAATTCTTTCTTAAATTTTGTTTTTAAGATCGCAACGATTCTGTATGCGTCTTTTGTAATTTCCGTGCAAGACTTGAACCATTCGAAAAATGAATGGATCGTGAGGTTGCTCGGGCTCATTAAAAAAAATTTAAGAAAGAATTTTTAGGATGGCTCAGGCAAAATAAAAAAGCATAAATCTCCAAACAATCCTTATGGCAATAGATGTCATAAGTAACACAATCTTAAAGGATGGCCCCAGCGAACTAATTAAAGAAGCCAAAACGTCCTTTGCGAAGGTATATAACGGAACCGCTGATTGCTTAGAGATTCATGCTCTCTTCTCGTTGAATCTCAGTATATATTAAAAAATGTACTTCGCTTCCGGCGAAGTGGTATACTCTGGGCATATCGTGTGTATAAACCTGTTCTGGGAAGAGCATAGCATAGATGCTAAAATAAGTCAATAGCACCAAGCTCGTACGCCGATACTGAAAATCATGCCAAAAAATGACCAAAAAATAGAAAAAAATAACGACATGTATCTCGATCAGACGCTTCGGCCAACGAATTGGGAGGATTATATCGGCCAGAGCACGATCAAAGAGAATCTGCGCATCTTGCTCGCGGCGGCACATGAGCGAAATCATCCGGCCGAGCATATTCTCTTCTATGGTCCGCCCGGTCTCGGCAAGACGACGCTCGCACATCTCATCGCCAAAGAAACAGGACGACAGATCAAGATCACGTCCGGTCCGGCAATCGAGAAAGTCGGCGACCTCGCATCGATTCTGACAAATCTCACGCCAGGTGACATCATGTTCATCGATGAAATTCATCGTCTGAATAAGATGGTGGAAGAAGTGCTCTATCCGGCGATGGAATCCGGCGTGCTCGACATCATCATCGGCAAAGGTCCGTCGGCGCGCACGATTCAGCTCGAACTCCCGCCATTCACGCTCATCGCCGCGACAACGCGCATTGCACTTCTCTCTTCCCCGCTCCGTTCGCGATTCTCGGGTGGTGTCTTCCGTCTCGAATTTTATTCTGAAGAAGAAATCGCCGAAATTATCCGTCGCTCGGCAAAAATTCTCGGCATCACACTCGAAGAAGGAGCAATTTCTGAAATCGCGAAACGTTCGCGCTTCACGCCACGCACGGCTAACTATTTCCTGAAGCGCTGCCGCGACTACGCGCAAGTCCACAAACAAGATCTCGATCAGAAGACAGTTTTTCTCGCGCTCTCACTCCTCGGCATCGATGAACTCGGACTTTCAGAATCTGATCGCCAAGTGCTCACCGTAATCATTGAGAAATTTAACGGCGGTCCGGTTGGGCTCTCGACGATTGCCGCGGCGACATCTGAAGAAGAAGCCACAATCGAAGAAGTCGTCGAACCATATCTCATCCAGCGCGGACTGCTCGAGCGCACGCCTCGCGGCCGTACCGCAACACGCAAGGCATATGAACATCTAGGATTTGATTTCCCCGGAGAAATAGTACAGCAGGAACTTTTGTAACCATGAGCCATTCGCAATGGGAGAAAAAGAAATATAAAAAGGCCGCAAGCGAGGGTAAGACGAGCAAGCTTTATACGAAGCTCGTACGCATGATCACGACTGAGGCCAAGAAATGCGGCGGCAACAAAGACGCGCCGGAGCTCAGGATGGCGATCGATAAGGCACGCGCCGTAAATATGCCGAATGACAATATCGAACGCGCAATCAAGAAAGCAACTGAACTGGGAGAGGCCATGGAGCACATCACCTACGAAGCATACGGTCCGGCCGGTGTCGGCATCGTTATCCAAGCGCTTACCGGCAATCGCAATAAAGCGGCACAGGAAATAAAATTTATTTTATCAAAAAATGGTTTCGCACTCGGAGCAATGGGATCAGTAACATGGAATTTCACGAAGACTGAGAATCATTGGAAGCCGAATACTTTTGTGACTGTGAGCGAAGAGGATGCAAATACTCTCATGGCGCTCGTCGAAGAACTTGAAGACAATGACGAAGTGCAGGAAGTATTCACTAATGCCGAATAAATTATGAAACTCATTTCTATTGATCCAGGTGTGGAAAGAGTCGGCATCGCCATCATTGAGAAAGAAAAAGGTGGCAAGGAGATTGTGCTTTTTTCTGAATGTTTCAAAACATCTGCAAAACTTCCCTATGGCGAGCGGCTCGCACTCATCGGAGAAGAAATTGCCGCGGTGATAAAAAAATGGAAACCAACGGCAATGGCAATCGAGAAATTGTATTTCGAGACGAACAAGACGACGGCCATGGCAGTAGCGGAGGCGCGTGGCGTGATCATCTACGAGGCAAGCCGGGAGGGTCTGAAAATTTTTGAATACACGCCGATGGAAATCAAAGTTGCCGTGACCGGCTACGGCAAAAGCGACAAGCGGGCCATCATGAATCTCGTACCGAAGCTCGTGAAGCTTCCCTCTCGTACGATGATTGATGATGAAATCGATGCCATCGCCGTCGGACTCACTGCCTTCGCGATTGAGCGATTTTAGACTTTTCCACATTTTTGGCCAAAAGTTCTTGCAAAGGATTTTAGTTTTTGTTACAACTGGGGTACGCGAATTTGGGTCGCAATTACAAGAGCAATTTTTTACTATGAGTTACCACGACGATATAGATGATATTAAGATGAGCGATGAAGAGGAAGAAATCGGTCCACTAGACCATGATCCTCTCGATGATCCCCTCGACGAACCTGAAAGCCTCGAAGACTATGTGGCCGCAGAAGATGCGGACGATACGGGTCCTGATGATGGAAACTATTAAGATTAGTGACTAGGTTCTAGTGGCTAGTGATTAGAAAGAATACGAAACCCGTGACAGGCCCCTTGCCTGTCGCGGGTTTACTAGTCACTAGAAACTAGCTACTAACTACTATTTGGATGAATCGATGTGCGCCGATGCGGTACGATCCGCTCTCGGCGAAATCTTCGAGTTCGAGCATCTTCTCCCCTGTCTCGAGATGGGTAATCGCTTTCGCTTCGAGCAAGCGGCGGAATTCGCTCTTCGACTTCACGATATCGAAACGAATCAATCCATCAGGAATTTCAGAACGCTCGGCAACAGTGAGCACATCCATATCTGTCGGAATTTCTTTATTTGAGAATGTCTTCGAGAAATTTTCTTCGGCAGATTTCGCTGCGTCTTCGCCGTGGTAGAATGTGACAATTTCGCGTGCGAGACGTTTCTTGAAGAACATCGGATTTTCTCCGCGCGCGACGGATTCTTTCATGGATTCAATTTCATCCATCGGAATTCTCGTCAGCAATTCGAAGTAGTCAAAGATGACATCATCGACGATACCCATGAGC
>CALRCI010000001.1:46933-55983 GCA_943354525.1 Candidatus Nomurabacteria bacterium
CCCATGAGCTTGCCATACATATCGGTGGCAGTGTCCATGATCGGGATGAAATTCTTCTGGCTCTTGCCCATCGTGCGACCTTCGGATCCAGTCAGAAGTTTCATCGCGATAACTGACTGTATCGGTTTATCGAAGACAGGCATAAGCCGGCGACCGGCAAGCATATTAAATGTCTGATCCGTGCCGCCAATTTCAACATCGGCATCAATGGCAACTGAATCGTAGCCCTGCATGAGCGGATACATCCACTCGTCGAAACCGATCGGCTTGCCGTCGTGAAAGCGAAGTTTGAACGTCTCGCGATCAAACATTTGCTGGACGGTGTATTGTTTCGTGAGCTTGATGACATCAGAAAATGGTAGATTTTTGAACCAGTCAGCGTTGTGAACGATTTTCGTCTGTTCCTGGTGAACGGTACGGAAAAACTGGTCGGCATATGACGCTTCGTTTTTTGCGATGTCTTCTCTCGTAGTCTCTGCACGCATGTCTATTTTGTCGGAATGATCGCCGACAAGCGTGGTGAAATCTCCGATGATGAGGATGACATCATGACCGAGTTCCTGGAGATCGCGCATTTTGCGGTGGACGACAGCATGCCCGAGGTGGAGATTCGGACCGGTCACGTCAGTACCGAGTTTGATCGTCAGCTTCTCGCCTGAGCGGAGTTTGTCGCGAAGCTCATCACGGGTAAAGACGTCGTGGACGCCGCGGGTCAGTATTTCTTCGATTTTTTCGGGATTCGTGTCGATTGCCATAGCTAGAGAATACCATATTCGGTATTCTCACCCAACTCTCCAAAACATTTTTGATTTAGCTTGCATCCTTTTACACTACTAGTATACTGGACTTACAAATTGCCCAACGGCACACGAGAGCTTCCAAGATTCCCCGCTGAAAGGCGGGGTTTCGATTTTTTAGCTCATCAATTGTGGTATCATTAACTCATGCGCACTCTACACAAACATCGGCTTCGCAATATCGCTCTTTTCATCGTCGCCTCAGGATTGCTCATTCTCGGAATCCTGATCTTCTGGCTAGCTACGCTCAGATTGCCGGACTTCAAGTCCTTCGGGGATCGGAAAACGATCCAGTCCACGAAAATTTACGATCGCACCGGTCAAATCATGCTCTATGACCTCAATCAGGACATCAAGCGCACTGACATCGCCTTCGACGCCATGGGTACGAATATCAAGAACGCGACAGTCGCCATCGAAGACAGTGGATTTTATGAACACTCCGGCATCAAGATAACGTCGATTCTCCGCGCCGTCATCGTCAATCTGCTCCATGGCAAATTCTCCCAAGGTGGTTCGACGATTACGCAGCAAGTCATCAAGAACACAGTCCTCACGTCGCAGAAGAGTATCACGCGCAAACTCAAAGAATGGATGCTCGCCGTCAAACTCGACCGCGAGATGGGCAAGGAACAGATTCTCGCCCTCTACATCAATGGCGCACCATACGGCGGCAGTATCTATGGCGTTGAAGAGGCGTCCAAGATCTATTTCGACAAGGAGCCGACAGATCTCACGATCGCCGAATCAGCCTATCTCGCAGCTATCCCGAACGCACCGACGTACTATTCTCCGTTCGGCAAGCACAAGGACGCGCTCGAAGCCCGCAAGAATCTCGTCCTCTCGCGCGAGCATGAACTTAAATTTATTACCGATGCCGAATATGCTGCAGCAAAAGCTGAGACAGTAACTTTTCAACCGCAGCAGACGACGGGCATCAAAGCACCGCACTTCGTCTTCTTCATCAAAGACTATCTCGTCGACAAATACGGCGAAGACATGGCGGTGAACGGCGGACTAAAAGTCATCACGACGCTCAACTACGGCATGCAGGCCCGCGCCGAAGAGATTGCGAAGCGTTATGCGCTCGCGAACGAAACGAAATACCAGGCATCAAATGCTGCCATCGTCGCCATTGATCCGAAGACTGGCCAGATCCTGACTATGGTCGGATCGCGTGATTACTTCGATAAGAACATCGACGGTAATTACAATATCGCCACTGCGCATCGCCAGCCAGGTTCGTCATTTAAGCCATTCGTCTATGCAACCGGATTCAACATGGGCTATACGCCGGACACGGTGCTCTATGACACGCCGACTGAATTCAATCCCGACTGTCCGCCGAGCGCAACTTCAACTAAGTCGACATGCTACAATCCAGCCAACTTCGACGGCAGATATCGCGGTCCGATGACGGTGCGAAATGCCCTCGCCATGTCCATCAACATTCCTGGTGTGAAGATGCTCTACCTCGTCGGCATCAACAACGCCATAAAGACTGCCGAAGACATGGGTATCACTTCACTCAAGACTGCAGCGACGTACGGCCTTACCCTCGTGCTCGGTGGCGGCGAAGTACGCCTGCTCGACATGACGAGCGCATACGGCGTATTTGCAACCAACGGCCTGCGACATCCGGCGACAGGTATTCTCTCAGTCAGCAATAATTCAGGCACCGTACTCGAGTCGTTTGCCGATAGCCCAGAACAGGTCCTGCCGAAACAGACAGCTCTCGAGATCAGCGAAATTCTGGCTGACAATGCGGCGCGCACGCCTGAATTCGGCGCGAACTCCTCGCTCTATGTGAAAAATTACGATGTCGCTGTGAAAACCGGTACGACCAACGACTACAAAGACGCATGGATTATCGGCTATACGCCTGCATTGGTCGTGGGCGCATGGGTCGGCAACAACGACAACAAGCCAATGGCTCGCCAGATCTCCTCGATCCTCTCCGCGCCGATGTGGCATGAATTTATCGCCGGCGAACTGGCGAAGATTCCCGACGAGCGATTCGAGAAGCCGGCACCGTATGACGATCCGACACTCAAACCGATTCTCCGCGGACTCTGGCAAGGCAATGAGAGTTTTGTAATCGATACAGTGTCGGGCGGACTTGCGACAGCGCTAACTCCGAAGGAAACACAGAAAGAAAAAGTGATTACCAATGTCCACGACATTCTCTACTGGGTCAATAAATCCGATCCGACCGGGCCTATGCCGGGAAATCCCGCAAGCGACGGGCAGTTCACGAATTGGGAATACTCTGCACAGAACTGGTGGTCTGGTCATGCCGGCAACTATCCATTTGTCACACTCGCCGAGAAGCCGACATTTACTGATACGGTGCACACTGAGGCCACTCGCCCAACAGTCGCCATCATCACCCCCATTGCCGGTACTCACTATGCGGGGAGCAGTGAGTTAACGATTGCCATCAGTCTCTCTGGACCATCTCCGCTTCGCAAGGCTGATTACTATCTCAACGATATCTACCTCGGCACAAGCACGAATGGCACATTCTCATTCGTGCCAAACAGTGTGACGAATGTCTCGACCGACAATGAACTGAAAGTCATCGGCTACGATATAGTCTATAGTTCCAACACGGCCACGATGCCGCTGTCATTGGATTTATAAAAATGTAATAAAAGATCCGAAAGAAAATTCTTTCGGATCTTTTATTATTGTAATCGTATATATTTTTTTAAACTCGCATCTTGATGCAACTCTTCCAAAATCTGCGCTGATTTGAGCATGATTTCACTGCGCTCGATTGGCTTGATCGTGAGATGGATACTTTCGTCTTTCAAACTGACTTGTTTCTTGTCTAATTTGATTTTCGTCTTGTTGAAAATAATTTCAATGACTTTCTCGCGGGCAAGCTCGCCCTTCATGAGCGTACCGCTAAATTTCTTGAGATAGTCAGTGATATGCATGTTAGCGATTCATCGGCATGGCGAGATAGGTAAACGTCTGATCGGAAATGCCTTTGAATATGACCGGCTTACTGTTGCCGAGGAAATCGATCGAGATACTGTCGGCAGTGATGGATTGGAAACAATCTATCACATAGCGCTCATTGAGTGAGACAGTGACATCTTCTCCTGAGAGAGCTGCGGGAATATCTGTCGTGTGTTCACCGATGTCAGTATTCTTCGCATTGATGGAGAAATGTTTGCGGGCAACATCGACCGTAAATGTGATTTGATTGAATTTATCAGTGAAGACAGTCGCTGCTTTCAATGCCCCCTGAAGCTCACTCCGTAGCACTACAACACTTGTCGTCTTCGTCTTGGGAATTATCTGCTTATAGTCTGGAAAGACGCCGTCAATCAATCGTGATGTGATGTAGGTATCGTCAAATGAAAATGAAATTTGATTTTTTGTAAAAACAACGGAGAGTTCTCCGGACATGCCGTCGAGTGAGCGGATGATTTCATTGATGTTTTTATTTGGCACGATGATTCCTGAAATATCCGGTACATTGGAAATTCGAACACGCTTCTCGGCGAGACGGAAGGAGTCAGTCGCCACCGCCACGAGATCACTAGAGTCGGTATACAGATATACGCTTGCAATTTCAGGCTTAATATCGCTTGTGGAGCCGCTATAGGAGACGGCTTTCACTGCAGATACGAATTTCTCAAGTGGAAGTTTAAACGATTCGCCGTCGACGACTGGAATCGTCGGGAAATCTTCGTAGGGAAAGGTCTTAATGGTTGCGCGAGATTCTTTGGTCGCAAGCGAGAGTGTATCACCAACTTCTTTGAGAGTGATCATTTGATTACCGTCGAGTGAGCTCAAGAATTGCGAGAGTGTATCACCACGAACTGCGAGAACCCCTTCGGTTGTGACCTTGGCTGGAATCTCGACTTCGATACCGAGCGAGAGATTTGTCGCACGAACTTTCAATGATTTACCACTTGCAACCAGAAGTAATGACGAAAGAATTGGTAACGTTAAATTCTTACCAGTCATTCGCTCACCTGTTTGTGCTGCTCTCTTTAATTTTTCCACACTGCATTCTATATTCATATATTTAAATACTATTACTACTACTAATCCTGTGGATATGTGTATAACTGATTTATATCCATATCCCCCAATCTAGTTTCGATATTCATGATGTGAATAAAAATGTTTTCATTTCGAACTTTGTTAATAACTTTTCCCGATGTTGTTTTTTATTAAATGTTATTCACAATTACTTCTAACTTTCCCTAAACTTTTCCGAACACAATACCGTACATATCCACATCATTTGAACATAATTTTCAACTGTTCTAACTCGCTCACGATCGTTGGATCGTGTTTGAGATCGTTTTTTATTTTCTCACATGAGTGGATGACCGTGGTGTGATCTTTGCCGCCAAGCTTCTGACCGATGAGCGGATATGAGACATTGAACATCTCGCGGAGAATATACATAATCATCTGGCGAGCTTTCACGATTTCCTTACGGCGAGTCTTATCGTAGATGAGGTTTTCCTCGATAGAGTAAAATCCAGCAACAATCTTCACCACTTCAGCAACTGAGACGTTTTTCTTCGGACGGACGTTATTTTTCAAGAGATTTTTCACATCGGCGATTGATGGCACACGGCCTTTGAGCTCAGCATGACAGACGACTGAGTTGAGACTTCCCTCAAGTTCACGAATATTTCCCTCTACAGATTCAGCAATAGCCGAAATAATTTCCGGAGTAATGAAATTCTGGTGATTTGCGGCCTTGGCGCGGAGAATGGCGACGCGTGATTCGAAGTCTGGCTCACTGATGTCGACGATCATACCTTGTGAGAATCGAGAGTGGAGTCGCGCTTCAAGTCCAGTGATGTAGTTCGGGTGTTTATCAGAGGAGAAGACAATTTGTTTGCCGTTCTCATAAAAAGCATTGAAAAGATGGAAGAGCTCCTCTTGAGTTTTCTCCATTTTCGATATGAATTGGATGTCGTCGATGATCAGGACATCATATTTTCGATATTTCTCCTTGAATGTATTGGCTTTGTTGTTGTGGACGGCATTGATGTAGTCCATGGCGAACTTTTCAAGGGTGATGTAATGCACTTTCTTTGCTGGGTGCTTGATTTTGATCGTGTTGCCGATGGCTTGGATGAGGTGGGTTTTGCCGAGGCCGGTGTTGCCGTAGATGAAGAAGGGATTATAGGATTGTCCTGGACGCGCAATAATGGCCTGGGCGGCGGCATAGCCAAGCTCATTGAATGGACCGACGATGAATGAGTCGAAGGTATAGCGCGGGTTGAGATTATCTTCTTTGTTGATGTAGAGGTCGGCAAGCGGCAACTCCCGAGATGGAGTGCTCATCATAGACAATCCCCCGTTTTCGTCGGTTTTCGGCTTCATGTCGTGCTTCACAATGACGTATTCGACGCCGCGGACGTTATTTTCCAAGGCATTTAAGAGGACTTTAGTGATAAGTTTGTTGTATTTGTTGAGGAGCCAGTCTCTGACGAATTCGTTGGGGACACCGACGGTGATGATACCTGCATCTTCCTTGACCAAGCTCGTATGGCGGAACCAGGTGCTGAAATTAGCCTTTGAAACCTCGAGTTCGATCTCTTTGAGGCAGGTATTCCAGACAGATGCGGTGTCGGTATTTATCATAGTGAGTGCATTATAGTATGTCTCGGTCAAAGTCGAAAACTTCCCAAAAGTTATTAACATGGGGAAACGCTGGGGAAAACTATTTAGGGCTAAAAACCAAATAATCTAATTTTTTCCGGAGGTCTCGCGCAGGCGGGTAGCCGAGCCAGAGCAAATTTCTAGCAAGAAATTATGCGTGCCGCAGGAGAAAATTAGATTATTTGGTTTTTAGCCCGTCGTTTATCTGAGCGGATCAAAATTCTCTTTCTGCCACGGATGACAGCGAGCGACTCTCCGGAGACCGAGAGCAATTCCCTTGATAGACCCATATTTCATAAGGGCTTGTGCGGTATATTCGCTACATGTCGGCGTAAAAACACAGACGGGGTGGCGGATAATGCCCAATTTTTTGAGAATGCCGTGATCAGGCGAGATTGTTGCCTGATAGATGCGGATGAAGAAAATAAAAATGTATCGCATTATTTAGAAAATTGCGCAGTAACAGATTTTTTGAGTTCGGCGAACGATGCCTTCGCTGATTCTTTTTTCATGAAGAAGACATAGGTGAATGGCTGGCGAAACAGTTTCTCAGTGTCGCCGATGATTGCGTACATGCGACGGCGAAGCTGATTTCTTCCGACAGCGCTCTTGATCACTGCCTTGGAGACGACGACGGCATACATATTCGCTGTTTCGTTCGGAATAAATCGCACAGAAAAAAGAGGGTTACTGATCGTTCTCCCCTCTTTGAGAATAGGAGCAAAACGTGATCGTGTAACCCTCTTTTGTTTCTTGAGCATGGCGTGTTTAGACCGTCAGTTTCTTGCGGCCTTTCTGGCGGCGGCGTTTGATGACGTTTTTGCCGTTCTTGGTCTTGGTGCGGACGAGAAATCCGTGTGTCACCTTGCGCTTACGCTTCTTTGGTTTATATGTAAATGACATAGGCGCACTATACCGCAGATGTTGTATAAAATCAACTGGAATGCCCAGAGCGAGAAAATATGGGGCAAATTCTCATCCTGCGTGTCGCCAGCGTCCTCACGCCCACAACGAAATAGTTCTTTTTCTTCCGAAGCCGCTCGGAGCCGGGTAGGCGAGACCGAGCAAATTTCTAGCAAGAAATTATGCGTGCGAGGAAGAAAAAGAACTATTTCGTTGTGGGCTGCGGCACGTACTCGGAGTGAGAATTTGCCCCATATTTTCTCGCTCTGGGCTGCTCCAATATCGCTTTGATTTTAGGGTATTTTCCGATAGAATAGAGCAATGCACGCACTATGGATACACATTTTTTACCAGCCGCTCTACAATCTCCTCGTTTTTATACTCAAAACAGCCGCCTTTCATGATGTCGGCATTGCCGTTATCCTGCTCACGCTCATTGTGAAGGTTGCTCTCCTGCCGATTACTCGTCGTTCCATCATCAGCCAGCGCGCTATGCGTATGCTTGAGCCCGAGACGAAGAAGATCAAGGCAGAATTCAAAGGTCTCGAGGCGCAGAAGAAGATTGCCGAACTCCACAAGCGTAACGGCATTTCGCCGGCATCATCCTGTATTCTCGCCCTCATCCAATTCCCGATCATCATCGCCCTGTATTTCGTATTCAAGGACGATATCACTACGTCGGTTGGCATGCTCTATTCATTCGTCCATCTTCCCCTCGACGTCCACACCAAGTTTCTCGGACTTTTCGAAATGGCGAAGCCGTCTGTTGTCCTCGCCGTCATTGCTGCAGTCTCGACATTCTTCTATTTCAAGATTCAGAATGACGCTATGCCGAAATCGAGCAGCAAAGATATTGCCGGCATGATGCAGAAACAGATGCAGTACATGCTGCCCGTCATTATTTTCATCGCTGGCCTCAAATTCCCAGCTGCAGTTGCGCTTTATTACACAATCAGTAATATAGTCTCAGTCGTACAGGAACTCCAGATACGCAAACTTCCTGTAACGGCCATAATTCCCGCCAAATAACATGCAGCAGCAAATCGAAAAAATAGTCAAAGATTTCCTCAATAATTCCGGCCTCCATACGGGAGAGGTCGTTTTTGAATACGAGGAAGGGCTCAATACGCTCTGGTGCTCGATTTCTTCTCCTGATGCGCATCTGTATACTGGCCGCGGTGGAGAAGGCCTCCAAGCCATCAACCATCTCGTCCGCAAGGCCATCGAAAAAGAGGTTTCAGCTATGGCCGAAGGACTCGAAAACAAGAACACACTCTCAGTACTGGTTGATATCAACAACATCCAGAAGCGCAAGATTGATAACTTGAAAACGATTGCCCATATGTATGCCGAGCGTGCGCGATTCTTCAAATCAAGCGTCGAAGTGGATCCGATGCCGGCATTCGATCGCCGCATCATCCATGAATTCCTCTCAAATGCCAAAGATGTCGCCACGGAATCGACCGGTGAAGGATTGAAGCGTCGTGTAGTCATCAAGTACGTCGCTGAAAAATAGAATCGGCAAATTCTCACTCCGAGTACATGCCGCAGCCAAAACAAAATACACCTTTTTCTTTCTCGTACGCATAATTTCTTGCTAGAAATTTGCTCGGTCTCGCCTACCCGGCTCCGAGCGACTTCGAAAGAAAAAGGTGTATTTTGTTTTGGCGTGAGGACGCTGGCGACACGCAGGATGAGAATTTG
>CALRCI010000002.1:0-9583 GCA_943354525.1 Candidatus Nomurabacteria bacterium
TTCTGGCGGAAACCCCCGTCGCGTCGCTTTGCGACGCTCCGAATTTTGGCAAAAATGCTCATTTGCAAACAGGGCTGCCGGTCAGGGACTCGAACCCCAATTAACTGCTTCAGAGGCAGTCGTCCTACCATTAGACGAACCGGCAATACCTCTCAAATATACATCAAAACGGGCTTTTTTCAAGTGTCAGGGGGTCAGGGGTGTCAGGCACTCTTTTTAGGCGACACATCTACGCCATGGCGTATATTAAAAACTAAGATACGCGTGGTATAGTGAGCGTATGAAAAAACAAATCATTCTCATCCATGGCGGAGATACATTCGGGACATACGATGAATACATCGCCTTTCTCAAAGGTTTCGTTATTGAAGATCTTTCCTATTTCCAAGGAGGAGAAAGTTGGAAAAGTTCGCTGAACGAAAAACTTGGTGATGGCTACGAGGTTATCCAGCCACGCATGCCGAACAGCTTGAATGCGAAATACGTAGAGTGGAAAATTTGGTTCGAGAAACTAGTTCCCTTTCTCAATGATGAAATAATCTTCATCGGGTATTCGCTCGGTGGAATCTTCCTTGCCAAATATCTTTCTGAAGAAACATTTCCAAAGAAAATTCTGGGGACTCTACTGGTCGCTGCACCATTTGATGATGAAGGATCAGAAGAAAATCTCGGTGACTTCGCATTGCCAACATCGATTGAAAAATTTGGGCAGCAAGGTGGAGAAATATTTATTTATCAAAGCACTGATGATACGATAGTTCCTCCAGCCAACGCTGAAAAATACAAGAATGCTCTGCCGAATGCGCACGTTGTCATGCTCAACGATCGCGGCCATTTCTTCCAGAAAGAATTTCCTGAAATCGTCAAAGACATCACGTCGCTCTAAAAATCTCGCAGAAATCTGCGAGTGTGCTAGAATCGGCTCATGACACAGAATAAGGTTTATATCTACGGCAAACACGCTCTGACCGAGGCGCTCATGAATACGCCGCGGGCAGTGAAGAAGATTTATCTCGCCAACAGCGTCGAAGACAAGGCGCTCCGCACGCTCGTACAGAAATCAGGCGTGCCGATGGCAGTACTCTCCGGCGGCACGATGCCCGGCGAGGTATCCAAAGACGCGACACACCAAGGTGTGATCGGCGTTATTTCTCTGTCCGATCTCATGATTCCCTACGATGTCTTCATCAGCAAAATGAAGCCTGACGCGAGCAAAGCCCTCGTCCTCCTCAATGAAATCCAAGACCCGCACAATGTCGGCGCAGTCATTCGCTCAGCCGCAGCATTTGGCATTGCCGGAGTGCTCATTCCCGAACACAATCAAGCACCGGTGACCGGCGCAGTCGTGAAAGTTTCGGCTGGCATGGCATTTCGTATTCCGCTCATCTCTATCGGCAATAGCAACAACACGCTCCGCGATCTCAAAGCCCAAGGTTTCTGGATTTATGGACTGGCTGGCGAAGCTGGCGCGCACAATATCGTCACTGAGAAATTCGATGCGCCGTCTGTATTCGTCGTCGGCAACGAAGGCGAAGGTCTCCGCGAGAAGACACGCGAATGCTGCGATATTCTCCTCGCCATTCCAATGCATCCGCAATGCGAATCACTCAACGCCGCGGCATCGGTGGCAGTCACGCTCTACGCCTGGAGCGCTCAGCATCCGGAAGCGCTTAAATAAAATGAAAACTGCGGAACACTACGATGTCATAGTCATCGGCGGCGGCGCATCGGGTATGATGGCAGTCGGTACTGCCGGCGCGCGCGGCAAACGCGTGCTTCTGATTGAGAAGAACAAGAAGCTCGGCGAGAAATTGAAAATCACCGGCGGCGGACGATGTAATGTCACCAATGCCGAACCCGATATGCGTAAATTCCTATCGAACTACGGCGAGGAAGATAAATTTCTGTACTCCGCATTCGCACAATTCTCATCCAAGGACACATTTACATTCTTTGAAGACCGTGGATTGCCGCTCGTCGTACAAGCACGCAATCGCGCATTCCCGCATACGGAGAAGGCGCTCGATGTGTACAAGGTCATGGAGAAATATTTGGAAACAAGTAAGGTCACTGTGAAGACTGACTCCCCTGTCACGCGCATTGTGGCAAATCCGTCAGCTGACGGAGGCAAAGTCGTAAGTGTGGTCTGCGGCTCGCATGAATACACGGCAGATTCTTTCGTGCTCTCGACCGGTGGCATCTCGCATCCGGAAACCGGTTCGACTGGCGATGGATTGAAATTTCTCCGCACACTCTCGCATAGTGTCAAAGATCCGACGCCAACGATCGTACCAATTGCCGTCGCCGACAAATGGATACACTCGCTCGCCGGAGTATCGCTGTCATTCATGAAAATTACATTCTTCGTCGAAGGCAAGAAAAGTTTCAGCAAGACGGGCAAAGTCCTCTTCACGCACTTCGGACTTTCCGGTCCGCTCATCCTCAACAGCGCTCGCACGATCGGCGACTTGCTACATGAAGGCGCTGTTACGGCCACGATTGATGCATTTCCTGATACCGATCTCGGCGCGCTCGAAAAGAAAATAATTTCCGTATTCGATAAGAACAAGAACAAAATGCTAAAGAACGTCTTCAATGACATTGCTCCCGAAGGCACTGGCCTGGCAATTTTGACACTGCTTGAACGCGACGTGCCGGGAGATACGAAAGTCCACAGTGTGAAGGTTGAGCAGCGCAAGATTATCTCTCGTCTCTTGAAAGCACTGCCAGTAACCGTGACCGGCCTCATGGGGTTTGACCGCGCCGTCATCGCCGACGGCGGTGTGACAATGTCGGAAATCGACACGAAGACGATGCGCTCAAAAAAATTCTCAAATCTCTATGTGACCGGCGATCTCCTCCACATCAATCGCCACTCCGGCGGCTGGTCGCTCCAAATCTGCTGGACGACGGGATTTGTCGCGGGAAGTAACGTGTAAGCGCCGTAAAAAAATAAAGGCCTTTTTCTAATTTTTCATGAGCCCGAGCGGCAGAATATCCCTGAAGTTCAGATAATGATTCCGACCAAAAGAAGAAAGTCGGTTTGAAGACGCGCGTCAAACTCTGCTGAGTTTGCGCTAGAGACTCGAGCCAAGCTCTCCGTACTGTCTTCAAACCGACTTTCTTCTTTTGGTCTAATACGTGAAATCTAAGCGACTTGCCGCGATCTGAAAAATTAGAAAAAGGCCTTTATTTTTTTACGGCGCTCTTTCAATTTTCTTTAAATTGCTGTACTGTAGCTCTATATGGCATCTAATGAAACCGTATTGCGCTTCGACGGCGTGACATTTGAATATGGGCATAACAAACCAATCCTCGACGAGGTCAGTTTCACCCTGCGCCGCGGTTCGAAAATCACCATCATGGGCCAGAACGGCGCCGGCAAGAGTACGATCTTCGGACTTATCACGGGAACGCTCGATGTCGAAGACGGCACGATTATTCGCGGCCAAGGCGTCACGATCGCCATCGCCAAGCAAGTCATCCCCCGCGACCAAATGGATCTCACTGTGCGCGAATTTTTCCAAAATTGTTTTACTAAAAAGATTTATGATATTGATCCGAGAATTGATGATGTACTTGAAGTCGTGAATTTGAAAGGTCACGAAAAACTGCACGATCGAATTGTGAAAACTTTTTCCGGCGGTCAGCAGGCGCGCCTGCTCCTCGCCTCCGCACTCATTCAGGAGCCCGACATTCTCCTCCTCGACGAGCCGCCAAACAATCTCGACCGTGCCGGCATCGAGCATCTTACGGATTTCCTCATCAACTATCAGAAGACGATCGTCGTCATCTCCCACGACGCGGATTTCCTGAACTCATTCAGCGACGGCGTCCTCTATCTCGATATCTACACGCGCAAAGTCGAGCAGTATGTCGGCAACTACAAGAACGTGCTCCGCGACATCTCGGCCCGCGTCGAGAAAGAGAACATGAAGAACGCCCAGCTCGCGAAGGAAATCCAGGCGAAGAAAGACAAGTCGAACGAATTCGCGCATAAAGGCGGACGACTGCGTCTCGTCGCCAAGCGCATGAAAGAACTCGCCGCCGATCTCGAAGAAGAAATGGTGGACGTGCGCAAAGAAGACCGTACTATCCGTGCATTCAAGATTCCGGCCCAGGAAGACATCAACGGCGAGATCATGAATATCTCCGGCATGACCGTGTACAAAAGTCACAAGCCGACGCATAAGAAAGTCGCGATGAAACTGAAGAAAAACCAGCATCTCCTGATCGCGGGACCGAACGGCATCGGCAAGAGCACCCTCTTGCAGAATCTCGCGCGCAACGAATCTCCGGAGGCGACGATCGCTCCCGGCATCCGCGTCGGTTACTACCGCCAGGATTTCTCGACGCTCAATTTCGACCATACCGTTTACGAATCGCTCGCCGAGACAATGCTCGCCGGCGGATCGAAACTCGATGAGCATCATCTCCGCTCCGTCGCCGCTAGCTTCCTCATCACGGGAGAATACATCCAGACAAAGATTGGCTCGCTCTCAGAAGGCCAGAAAGGTCTCGTCGCATTTGCCGGACTAGTGCTCCTGCGCCCCTGCCTCCTCATCCTCGACGAGCCGACGTATCTCATCAATTTCCGTCACCTGCCCGTCATCGCCGAAGCGCTCAACACCTTCCAGGGCGCGATGATTCTCGTCTCGCACGTGCCGGAATTCGTGGCGAAGATTCGCATCGACGAAACACTCGAATTAGGAAAATAAAAATGTGCAAAGTTAAGCTTTGCACATTTTTATTTTATATTCCGAGATACGAATGATTGCCGATATCGATGAGAACGAGCAATAATTCTCGTTTGCGTATCTGATAGACCAGAAGCAGATCGCCTTTAATGTGGCATTCTCGGTACGCACCCAATTCCCCTTTGAGCTTATGATCTTTGAACTTCGCAGGCAGAGATTTTCCCTCTGCTAAAAGATCAATAGCCATTTCCAAATTATCTTTCGCTTGTTTTTGAAGTGTACCCGATTCTTTTATCTTTCTGTACGATTTCTCAAAATCCTTCGTTCGAGAGATGTGATACATATTGTTTAGAGACCTCGAAGCGCAGACCGAGCAGAATTATATTTCTTACCAAGAGCAGCCACTTTTGCTTGTTTATCCCAATGTTCACGAATCTTCCGTGCATCCAATGTCGGAGAGAATGGAAGACCTCTTTCCAGAACCACACGAGCCAGAAACATATTTATCCCGGCAGATGTGGACATGCCCATGCCGGAAAAGACCTTCTTGGCCTTGTCGCGAGTTTCTTTATTTGTACGCACATTGATAACAGTGTTCATATAGTTAGTATATATTGGTTGTATATACAATGTCAACACATATATCATACCAAAATCTGTAGAGGTCAGACCTCTATGGATTTTATTTAAATATGGTTTCTATTGGAGTCCATTTTTATAACTGCTTTCAGCACTCGCAACTTGTCTTTTATTTCTAGGAGAGTCTTATACGACTTCTCAACTTCAGTGCTATCCAAACCTGCATGTACTTTATCAGTCAATATCTGGATGCTTCTCGATACGCGATCCACATCTTCTCTATATTTTGTTGAAGTCAACCCAGTAATTGATGCTGAAGTCTCTTTAAAACTAACTTCAACCTCGGCATACAAAGACATGACATCTTCTTTGGTCTTCGGCTGCGGAATCTCTTCTTTTTTGAGATCCGAAGGGATAAAATGATCTTTTTTATTTTGGTTCATATGCCGTCAGTAAACCCCCCCCCGACTAGTGTTGGCAAGAGGAGGCTGACATAAATAAAAACTGGCCAAAGTTGAACTTTGACCAGTTTTTATTTCTTCTTCTTTGTTGTTGCGGCTTTGATGAATGCCGTGAAGAGCGGATGTGGCGCGAGCGGACGCGCGAGGAATTCCGGATGGAACTGAACACCGAGGAAGAATGGGTGCACGGACTTCGGAAGTTCGGCGATTTCCATGAGATTGCCGTCGGGACTGCGTCCGGAGAACACGAGTCCGGCAGTTTCGAGCGCAGAAACGTAGGCGTTGTTTACTTCGTAGCGATGACGATGGCGTTCGGTGATTTTCGTCTTACCGTATGCCATCGCGGCAACTGAACCCTTCTTCAACACGGCCGGAAATGCGCCGAGACGCATCGTGTTGCCCATGTTCTTCTTCGCGAGAATTTCTTTCTGGTTTTCCATGATGTCGATGATGATATTCTTCGCATCAGGATTCACTTCACGCGTATTGGCGTCTTTCAAATGCAGCACGTTGCGCGCATATTCGATGACGAGCATCTGCATACCGTAACAGAGTCCAAAATATGGAATCTTGTGCTTGCGGGCGAATTCAATGGCGCGAATCTTGCCTTCAACGCCACGCGTGCCGAAACCACCAGGAACGATGATGCCGTCATATTTCTTTAGATCTTCGACACGCTTGGGATTCCCGCCCGAACGACCATCCAGTCGGGCAGGCGTTTCAAATTCCGCTGAGTTCAGCCATGTCAGTACCGGCTTTTTGCCTTCGGCATACGCAGAATATTTAATCGCTTCAATGACGGAGAGATACGAATCAGAGAGGACGTAATCCCCGGTCTCAAAATATTTGCCGATGACGGCGATCTGAACTTCTTCTTTCGCGCCATGGACTTTGGCGGCAAATTTCTTCCAGTTACGGCGGGCCGGCGTTTCTTTCTTTGAGCATTTCAAATCGGCGAGCGCACACAGGATGTCGCCGAAGTGTTCGCGTTCGAAGTTGAGCGGAATATCGTAAATCGATTCGACATCTGGTGCTGAGATGATCTGCTTCGCCGGTACCGATGTCGCGAATGAAAGTTTTTCTTTGCGCTTGGCATCGAGCGCGCTCTCGGCACGGGCGATGATGAAGTCGGGCTGAATGCCGGAGGCATTCAGCGTGCGGACGGCATTCTGGGTCGGCTTCGTCTTCATCTCGCCGACTTTCGACGGCACGGGAAGATACGAGACGACGATGAAGAAAATGTCGTGCGGATTGCGAACCTTCATCATACGCGCCGCTTCGAGGAAGAGCATGTTCTGATACTCGCCGACCGTGCCGCCGACTTCGATGAGGACGACATCTGCACGCGCGTCTTTGCGTGCTTTCTCAATGCGACGGATGATTTCGAGCGGAATGTGCGGAACGACTTCGACGCATTTGCCATGATATTCGAGATTGCGTTCACGTTCAATGACCGTCTGATAGACGCGGCCAGTCGTCATGTAGTTGGTGCGGGTGAGATCGATGTTGAGGAAGCGCTCGTAGTTGCCCATGTCCTGATCGGTCTCGTCACCGTCGGAGAGCACGAAGACTTCGCCGTGCTCGGTCGGATTCATCGTGCCGGCGTCGATGTTGATGTAGGGGTCAATTTTAATCGCGGTCACTGAAAGACCGCGATCCTGAAGAAGCTTGGCGATGGAGGAGGAGGCAACGCCCTTTCCGACTCCGGAAATGACACCACCTACTACGAAAATATACTTCGGATGTTTCTTGGTCGCCATAGACTCCCCCATGATAGTCGATAGCGATTATTTACGCAAGTAGAAGTGCACGGCGATAAAACTGGCAATCGCGCCGGCACCGGCACCGGCACCGAGGAGGATGACGAGGAGCTCAAAAAAGTTAGAAATATAGTAGTTCCAGAGGTCGATGCCGAGAAATTCAGTCATGTGATGCGAGAACCAGAGACAGATTGGGATATAGACGAGAAGGACGATGAATGTCGCCAAAACACCGGAAATAACGGCCTCAAATACGAACGGTCCGCGGACATAGGCATTGTCGGCGCCGACGAGTTTCATGATGCCGATCTCTTCACGGGCGAAGTGGATGACGAGACGCTGTGTCACGACAGTCACGATAATCGACAAGAGGACGAGCACGAGCGTCAGGAGAAATCCGAGCGTGCCGGCGGCGGCGATGATCGTATTGAGACGATTGATGGCATCGGCATTCTGATTGTAGTTGATGTGATCAATGATACCGGCCGTGTCAGTCGTGAGTGCTGTGTCAGTCTGGAGTGTATTCACAATTGCTTCGTACTGACGAGCCGATTGCGCATGAATACCAAGTGAGGCTCCGAGCGGATTACTGGACAGTTCGTCGAGCGCTTGGAGCGAGAGATAATCATTTTCATGCGCGAGACGGAACTTCGCCAAAGCGTCTTCAGCAGAGGTGTACACGGTGCTCGCAACTTCAGGAATCGCTTCGACAGAAGATTTGAATGTGAGAATCTTATCTTCGCCGGCCGATGGGGTGAAATACACGGTAACGTCGACAGTGTTCTCGAGTGTGTGCAGAACCGTGTGTTCAACTGCTTGGAGAAAGACGAGTCCGCCAATCACGAAGAGCGTGACGGAAAGCGCGAGCACTGAGGCGCTCGAGATCAATCCATTGCGAATGAAATTGATATAGCCGCCGCGCACGATTCTTTTGATTTTAGTTCTGGTAGACATGTATATTTTTAAAAAATTATTTCTTAGATGGTGCGTGTTTCTCGTCTCGGATAACGCGTCCCTTGTCGAGGGTAATGACGCGCTTACCGATAGAATCGATCACACTGGTGTTATGCGTCGTGAGAATGACCGTCGTGCCGAGATCGTTGATCTTCTTCAGGATCTGCACGACTTCGTAGGTGTTTACCGGATCAAGATTGCCAGTCGGCTCGTCAGCGATGATGACTTCTGGCTGGTTGATGATGGCGCGGGCGATGGCGAGACGCTGCTTCTCACCACCCGAAAGCTGGTGTGGAAAGTGGAGCGCGCGATCGGTGAGGTCGACGAGGTCGAGAACATATGGCACATCAGTGCGAATCTCAGCTTCGGTTTTGCCGGATGCTTCCATGGCAAAGGCGATATTCTCGTAGGCAGTCTTGTTGGAAAGCAGGCGGAAATCTTGGAAGACGACGCCGACTCTGCGGCGGAGCATATTGAGCTGTTTGCCGCGCAGACGATGCACGTCTATCGATTCGTAGGACACGCTGCCAGTTGTCGGATGCTCTTCGGCCATGAGGAGTTTGAGAAGCGTCGTCTTGCCGGCACCGGAATGCCCCACAATCGATATAAACTCGCCCGGACTGACGGAGAGCGTGACGTCTTCAAGCGAGACCGTGCCTCCAGGATATATTTTAGAAACGTTGTTGAAATAAATCATAGGACATGAAGCATGTAACACACAGCATATAACATGGAGCATAAAATGCTTCTACTATAAGTATATCACATAGAAAATGAGTTCATTGTTCTATGCTATGTGCTCTATGTTATATGTTCTTCTCGGCTTCGATGAAAGCGTCGAGATCGCCGTCTTCGAGCACGGCAGACGTGTTGGAAGTTTCAACTCCTGTGCGCAGATCTTTCACGAGCTTGTACGGATGAAGCACATAGTTACGAATCTGACTTCCCCATTCATTCTCAACTTTGCGTGAAATTTTCAGACTCTCTTCGAGACTTCTGTGCTCTTCTTCGGCCTTCTTCACGAGTTTGCCGGCGAGAAGCGAGAGCGCGCGTTCGCGATTTTGTTCCTGCGAGCGTTCATTCGAAGCAGTGACAGCGATGCCGGTTGGAACGTGTACGATGCGCACTGCCG
>CALRCI010000002.1:9593-28416 GCA_943354525.1 Candidatus Nomurabacteria bacterium
CGCGTTTATTTACATTCTGTCCGCCTGGCCCGCCAGCTTTCGACAATTCTATTTTCAAATCCGCTGGATTTATTTCCGGCAGTGCGCTCTTTGTGATTTCAGGAATGATTTCCACCATGGCAAATGAAGTCTCGCGGAGACTTTTCGAATTGAACGGTGAGAGTCGCACGAGGCGATGTACGCCGGCTTCGTTTTTCAGTGTGCCGTATGCATTCTTGCCGACGATGCGCGCAGAAATATTGCGATAGCCATTGTGATCGTTCGGCGTGCTATCGAGCACTTCGAGCGAGAGATTTTTCTTCGATGAGAATTTGCCGTACATGTCGTAGAGCATGCGCGCGAAATCTTCGGCATCATCGCCACCGGCACCGGCATAAATCGTCAGAACCGCATTGCCGCGATCGAATTCACCCACGCCTTCGTGTTTGGCTTTGAGATCGCTTAATTCCTTGATCATGGCCTGCGCACGAGTCTTGTCGTTCCAAAACCCGCCATCGGCCATGGCCGTCTCGATTTCCCCTATTCGTACCGTGATTTCACCTTCAGTCATACGCCAACTATATCATATGTGGATAACGCCAAGGCGTAGCCTTGGCGTTATCCACACTACTTGACTTTACGAGTGCGCACCAGTACCCTGAAGAAAAAAAACAATGTATACACTAACCAATCCCTTGAAAATCGCCGTCTTCTTCTCCGGAGGAGCGAGTGCAATAAAATATCTTCAGAAGCATGACCCGAATTTCGGAAAGACCTATACGATTGTCGCTGGCATATCGGACACTCCGGATGCTTCCGGAATCGCATATGTACGTGACGAACTTGGAATCGAGACGAAGGTCTTCAATCTGAGAGAATTTTATCGCGAACACAAAGTTCCGATGACAAATCTCGCCGTTCGTGATGCCTACTATGAAAAAATAGTGGCGGTATTGCTGCCGCTGCAACCTGATTTGATTATGCTTTCAGGATTCATGGCAATCATCACGCCGGCCCTGCTCATGCCCTTCGCGCATCGCATCATCAATGTGCATCCGGCTGATTTGCGGATTACTGAATTGTGCGGCGAGCACCGCCACCGGCCGAGATATGCTGGCGCGCACGCAGTGGAGAAAGCGCTCGCCTCAGGTGAACAGAGACTCCGCTCAACGATACATTTCGTCATCACCGATGTGGATTGCGGCCGCATTATTTGTGTATCAGACCCGTATCCGGTCGACAAGAATAAGTCCGCACACGAGCATCAGGAAGCAATGAAAGACGCCTGCGACGGCCCAGCCTATCGCACGGCACTTGAGAAAATCTGCTCCGGTGAAGTGAAATTAGGCGCGACAAAATACGTTTGAAAATTAAAATAGAATTGAGTGAGTTCCCTTGCGTTCGTAAGGGAACTTTTTTTATACAGATTGCTGCATACGCAAATTTGACTGAAGAAGATTTTAATGTATAATCAGGAAAAATTTTCACTCATGGTACATTTCATATTTGTGACCGGACAATCAGGTTCAGGAAAAGATACGTTCTGCAAAAAACTTTATTCTCATATTTCTTCAAAGAATCCTGACTGCTTGCTCATCGTGAACGGCGATCTCATTCGCGCGCATGCGAACAAGCCGGGATATCTCAGCCAATGCATTACAGAAAACAACGCCACGGGTAATCTGGCTCCGGGGTTCGTCATGGGAATGCTTGTTGGAAATGAATTTCTCGAAAAGATGACCAAAAATAGCATCGTCATCTGGAATGGCAGCCCTCGTCCGGAAAAAGACCGATGGGGACTTCCCGAGATGATTACATTCCTCAAAGCTGAAGCTGAGATTTTCGTACTTGAAGCCACTGATGCCACCTGTCTGAGACGGATGAAAAAGCGCAACAAAACGCAAAACCGGCCGGAGAGTAATACTGCCGCCTCACTCGCGAATAAACTTGCCTTCTATCACCGCGAAACCGAACCGCTGATACCGTTCTTTCAATCGCATCCGTTATTTACCGTCCATCGGATTAATGCTGAGCAATCGGAGAAAAAAGTATTCTCGGATGGCCTCAAGGCACTTTCCAAATAATTACTGCGTACATAATTACCAATTGAATGCCAAGATGTCTTGGCATTTTTTATTTTTTAAGGCTTGAGAATACGTTGAAACATAAGGGGTTTCGTGGTATAGTGCGATTCGTGGAAACAGTGACTCAGTACATCATCTACGCAGCCGCATTTGTCTCGATTTACGTCGAGGTTTTTTTGCTGGTGACATTCATCGAGGAGCGCAAGAAAATCGTCTACCGCACTGGCTCGACGGTACCTGCACGCTACCCGACCGTCACCGTCATCGTGCCCTGCTGGAATGAAGCTAAGACCCTCGAAGGCACGATCGAATCGCTTCGCGGACTCGATTATCCCAAAGATAGGTTGACGATATTCCTCGTTGATGACGGCTCGACGGATACGACGTGGGAGATCATGCAGAAATACGAGCACGATCCGCAAATACGAATTTTCCAAAAAGAAAACGGCGGCAAGCACACGGCCATGAATCTCGGCATCAAAGAATCGACATCCGAACTTATCGGCTGTCTCGATGCCGACTCATTTGTCGATCGTCATGCGCTCGCGCGCATCGTCACGTATTTCGATGATCCAAAGACCATGTCCGTATCGCCATCGATCATCGTGCACAAGCCGAAGACACTCATCCAGCGCGCACAGTCTGTCGAATATCAATGGGCCGTGTATATCAAGAAAGTGCTTGGATTGCTCGGCGGTATCCATGTCACACCCGGACCATTCTCGATCTATCGCAAAGCGGTGTTCGAGACGATCGGCTATTTCCGCAAGGCACACAACACTGAAGACATGGAAATCGCATTTCGCATGCAGAAGAATCACATGAAGATCGAACAGTGTAACGATGCATACGTCTACACCGTCACGCCGCCATCCGTCCGCAAACTCTATCGCCAGCGCCTGCGCTGGATTCATGGATTCATTCGCAACACCTTCGACTATCGCGCAGTGCTCTTCAAAGAAAGCTATGGCACATTTGCACTCTTCACCGTCCCGTCCGGCATCGTCTCGATCATCGCCGCGACGCTTCTCTTCTCACTCTTCGTCATCAACGCTGCGCGCTTTATCTACGAGAAAATCCATGAGTTCATATCATTCGGCTATCATTTCTCGCATGCGGCATTCCATTTCAACTGGTATATCTTCAGCGCGCATACGTCGATGTTTCTCCTCGTCATCCTCTACGGCCTCCTCATCGTCGCCATGCTCATCGGTACGGCCATGGCCGAAGGGCGGTTCAAACTTTCCATCCACCTGATTTCCTTTATTATTATTTATCAGATCATTGCGCCGATCTGGCTCATGAACGCCATCTACAAGGCAGCGTTCACGCGAGGCACGAGCTGGCGCTAATTAACAAGTAACGAAGCAGCGAACAGAATACACTTTGAGAAGGGGCTTACGGAGGCTGGCGAGCCGAGTACGAGACAAATTTTCAGCAGAAAATTATGTCGTACCCTTCGAAAAGTCGTATTCTGTTCGCTGCAAAAGAAATACTATGGATTATAAGAAATATGTCATCGTCTTCTTCATCACTGCAGCGCTCTTCGGCAGCGCCGTGTATGCGTCGAACTATATCAACAATAAGAAAATCGATTCGCTAAAATCGATCGAAGACAAAGTCTCGATCGACATTCTCTCATCGGAAACGCAGTTCACGCTCCTCGAAGAATCATCTTGTGCCGATGCCGATAGCTCATCGCTCGCCGATGAACTCTCCTCACTCGGCGAGAAAATCGCTGCGAGCGAGCAGAATATCGGGTCAGACGACGTCTTGTCGCTCAAGCGTTATTATTCTCTCCTTGAGATCAAAGACTATCTCCTCGCCAAGCGCATCAGCGCACGTTGCGGCACAAAGGCGCTCGTCGTCCTGTATTTCTATTCGAACGAGACTGACTGTGCTGACTGTGCCAAACAAAGCGATGTCCTGACTGAACTTCGCGATAAATATCCGGGCGTGCGCGTTTATTCGTTTGACTACAATCTCGACCTCAATGCCGTGCATACGCTGACGAAGATCTATCACGTCAGCGCCACACCGTCGCTCGTCATCAACGACAGAACATATACCGGACTCCAAGACCTGCCCGTCATCGAGAAAACCACGCCGCTCTTGAGAGCATTCCTGCCAAAACCTGCGGCTAAAATGGTTACCCCCTCTCTAGTTAAATAAATAGCAGAAGCGCCCGCGAATGCGGGCGCTTCTGTATTGCTTTATAGAAAATATTGACAAAAGTAATATTAATTGTTATTTTAATAAAAACATAAAAATATGAAAAAGAAACAATTAGCTCTTTTACTCGGTAAAAGCCCTGAGGAATTCTATGACTGGAGTGGTGATTTGCGTTACAATTTAAGCGTGAGAGCATATCACTTCTTCCACCAAATGCACTCAGGGAGAAAGAAAACTGTTATCGAAATTCTAGAACAAGATATTAAAAAAGACCCTGCTCCACGTAATTTTGGAAAAAAGACATGGCTTGAGGTTGTGGCATTTTTCAAAGAATGTGGCATTAAAACAGACAATTATCCTTTTAGTAAATGGTTCTGAAAGACAAAAAATTAAAGCAGTCAAGAAATTATTCTTGACTGCTTTATTCTTTTATAAAATTTTAAATTATTCTCTTTTTAGAGAGTTAGATTAAACTCATCCTTAGTATCCAGGATTTTATGAGTACACCCACAACGGATCAGGAGATAATAACTAATAGCTATTCCAATCAATAAATATAAGCCCCAGAGCAATAGCGAAATCTGAGTTCCAAAAACTCCGGTTGAAATACCGATAGCCCACATCAGAAATATCTGAAAGAATCGCCGAACAAAAGAAACACCTGAGAGTACTGTCGCTCGAATATTTGATTTAGTCCTTTGGTTGATATAATCAGAAATAATCGGCTGTTGAAGATTAAAAATACCGTTCATTACGATATAAATTCCAATAAGAAAAATCGGGTGTAATAATACAGACAGTGCGATATACGCCAGTCCGAGTAAGACATTAAGAAGTAATAATATCTTTTCAAGAGTAAAATATTTTTCCAAAAGGTATACATACCTCGTCGCAATAATATTCAAAATAATTCCTGCGGACAGCGAGCCTGCAATCCAGAACGGAAAAACACCATGCGTTTGGAAATACGGCTGGTATATCCCCTGAACAAAATATTCCCCCGTAATAGTGAGAACTCCTACCATCGTGAGCGTAAAAATAGTCCTATTCTTTCTAATGAGTTTGAAACTTTGTTCAAGTGTAGTAAACATGCCTGAACCTTCAAATTCATCTGATATATCAGTTTTATAATTAATGAGAAATAGTGAGAGGATTCCGCAAGAAAAAATACAAAGTCCTGTTAGGATTATCAACGGCACAAATGAATGTACACCGAAATATTGATATGTAATAGCACAAAGTGCTGTCGCGACAACAAACCCAATTTGCTCATTGGAAATGATTCGGCCATATCTTTTTTGATAATCATTTGTTTTTAAATGTCTTACGGTCTCAAAAAGCAATGCTTCTTTACTACCGCTTAAAAACGAATCTGAAAATCCACGAATACTAAAAGCGATATAGAGTCCGAGCGTAGTCGGATATAAAAGAATAAAAACAATACCGAATGCTTCGAGTATATATCCGATAATTATAGAAGTTTTTTGACCAAAACGGTCGGCAAAAATACCAGTCGGTACTTCGCCAAGGAATGTAAAGATTGAATAGAACGTCTGACAAATGATGATTGCTGAAAGTGAGATATGTTTTGTCAGGAGGAAAAAAGTAAAAATCGGTATGAAAAAGTAAAGACCTTTCAAAAAGCTAATACTATTGAAAAGTTGTAAATTCCTCATAGCTTATTACTTGAGTCTAAAAACTTCGGTAGTAATGTAATAAGTTCTATTTCGCTCACCTTTCGTATCTCATGTATAACAGGCTCATATGCTTTCCTGATTTCCTCATATTCTCCTTCAGTGACATAGATGATTATTTTCGTTTCAACCCCACCAACAACATCGCTACGATTTACCTCCATAATTCCATGAATATCGCCGCTTCCGACAAAAACATCAAGGTCATGGGTATCCTCACCGACATAACCTTCTATATAGCCGTAATGGACGGGAAACGTCACGCCGAGTATCGGAAATTCATTCAAAGAATCAGCGAACTTCTTATACGAGCCACGAAGATTTTCTATTACGATTTTGAGATCAAATAACTTCATACTTTTTATCTGGAGCCGACTCCGAGATTCGAACTCGGGACCTACCACTTACGAAGCGGTTGCTCTACCAGCTGAGCTAAGTCGGCATACTGTGCGCACCGTGAGCCGTTGTCCGGGATTGAACCGGAGACCTCAGTCTTACCAAGACTGTGCTCTACCAACTGAGCTACAACGGCCAAATACCCTGAAACACACCTTATCCTAATACATTTAAGGGTTTTTTTCAATTATGTGAGTGACAGAGAAAAAAGCCGCGATTGTAATCGCGGCTTTTAAAAAAATTGAAAGAATAGTTACTGTGTATTTTCCAGAAGCTCAATCGAACCTCGGAAAAAATAGCTGGCACTTGTAGCATCACTCGTGCCATAGAATACAAAGATTTCATCTCCGGCCGTGAGCGCCGTAGTGCTGAGCGTCAGTTGCCATGTGTACGGCACGTTGATTGTCGTGCACGTGACGGAGGCGCTGCCAATCAGCACGGGAGTAATGGTTGCGTTAGAACCGCCAACCGGTGTGTAGCGGTATGCATACACGGTAAAATTTCTGTTTGCCGTGCTCGAATATACCATTCCGCGAATCTTTGAGACTGTCGCATCACTGGTAATCTGGTACCCCGGACCATGGGCCATCCAAAAGGATCCCAGAGTAAGCGCTGCTGGCGAGCTGATGGATGCGGCGAAGAATGACTGTTGTATCGCCGTGCCGTTCTGATACACGAAATACGAATTTCCCAGAGCACCCGTCATCGCAGCTGCCATACCGAGCATTGGAATCGTGATTTTCGAAATTGGATTTGTCCAACTATAATTTGTTCCATTCCAATTCAGAAACGTATTCGTGGTCGGTGCCATAACTGGAGACACAAGGCCTCCGGCACCGGTCATGAGAATACGATTGGTGACAAGTGACGAGAGTGTCAGCGAACCTGATGTTGCGACATTACCGCTGCCATCTATGGTGCATTGCTGGAGGGAACCGATGCTGACCATTCCCCCGTCAGTAATTGAGAGAAGCGGTGTCGCTGCGTGGTTGTGTACAAAGAATGCGCTCGTAGTTGCAGTAGTGCCGATACCTCCGACAGTCAGACTGGCAGAAGGTGCCGAATCATTCACGCCAACGTATTGCGCATGCACGGTAGTAGTTGGTGCAGCACATGCAAAAAGCAGTGCCGTACATAAGATAAAAAGTTGCTTTTTCATGTGAATTTTTTTTATGGTGATGTAAGGGAGTTTTTCAGATTTGACACAACTATACAACAAATCAGCTAGAACGTACAGCGACGAAAAAGGCTCCTTCATAGGAGCCTTTTTCGTCGCATATTTCAGCAATCAGGCTTCGCAACGTTACAGTCAGCCAAAGCTTTTTTGAGATTGAGAGATACTTCTGCAATTACCGCACGGGTTTTCGAACCGACGATGCCATAACCAAGATCTCTCGGAGAATTAACGACATGATACGTGAGTTGAAATTTCTTCACCGCCCGATCAGTCAGTGGACCGAAGTAGCCAGTGACTTTGCCTGACGGATAGATCGCCGGAATTGTTTTGAGGAATGTTTGCAATGCGATGACGTGCGCGCCGGTTGAACCGAGATGGAGCGGGAGTATCACGCTGACGGGACTCGATGTAACTTTTTTCTCCGGCCCGATAGAAACTTCGAGAGATGATGCAGACGAAGTCGGTGGCGGAAGTAATCCCCCACCGCCGCCTCCGCCACCGCCCGACGAAGAAACAAATGTGGTTCCGCAGCCGCCAGTTGTCGTAAACGTAGTATCAGAACCGAGAGTTTCGGCGTCAAAGACATCGACGGAACGCACACGGAAATGATACGTCGTACATGTAGTGAGCCCCGTGAGCGTCACCGAATGACTCGTAACGGGCGATGCGGTATCGGAAAGTGCAGTCAGAAATCCATAACTCGCCGTCGTGCCATATTCGACTTTCGTTGATGCGCGATCGCTCGTCGTCCACGTAATAGTGGCGCTGGCAGTCGATGGTGTGGCCACGACTGCTCCGACCGAGACGGGCGTGAGCGACGTTGCCGATGCGAACGATTGCGCCACTGCCGTTCCCAAGAGCAAATGTTTGGCGGCTGATGGATGCAGACCGTCATAGGAGATCGTATCTGACGTATAGGTGTTGTTGAGGCCGGTCGCACCGCCTGAACCATAGTCGATTTTGTAGGCATACGGATCGGCTGCGGCAGTGAATCCAGTGATGACACTGGCCGCGTCAAATTGCCCAAACGGGACGATGACGACGATCGGCGTAGTCGTATTCACTGCGGCACGAATAGTTCCGATAAATGTCTGCACATAACTCGCGACGTTGCTGACACTGTGGATCAACGAATCGTTGCTTCCCAGATTCACGAATACGGCATCGGGTATCGGCGAGAGCTTTCCGGAAACGAGACGGCTATGCGAGCCGAAATATTTATTATACGTATTTGGCAGTGATGGTTGGCCCGCCCATGCCCAGGTACAGCACCATGATTGGCCGCCGAATCCGAGATTGCCGAATTCCGCATTGAGAAGATTCGACGCATACCGCGCATATGTCTGTGCGCTGTCCTGTACTATCGTATCGCGTGTAAAATTACTGCCGATTGAACCCAGATTCGATGAGCCTTCGGTAATGCTGTCACCATACCAGATGATGTTGCGCGGCTTGAGCGCGAGATCGCCCGTCGGTGCAGAAACTGTAGCGCCGGAGTCGAGATAGAGCCCGCTAATCTTCAGATATTGGTAGGGCACTGTCCATCGATCATAGTAGGCATCGGTGACTCGGATAGTGAGTGTGAGAGAATGAGCGCCGGAAGACAAACCGGTCGCGAGCGTGATGAGATCATCTTCGTTATGATAGCGATATGTCTGCTCTATGCCGCCGTCGATCGTCCACTCGACGATTGGAAACTCGCCCAAGAGCGTCGCGTTGTCGATGCGGATCGCCGCGCTCGTGCCGGTAAATGTCGTTTTGAAATAGGAGCCGGAATTCACTGCTTGGACGAAGGTACTCCCCGCTTTGACATTGTTTGACTGCATCGCGCCCGCTCCGTCGGAATACCACGAGTACGGTGAGAAATAAAAATTAGTATTGGTAACCGGAATGACCGTAAATGGATTAATGACATGGATCACGGCAGTCGCATTACCAGTAGGATCAGTGATAGTGACATCGCCGGTCGCACTTCCAGCGCTGAATGTCAGTGTGGCATGTGTCGCATCAGTTACCGTCTGTGCTGTAATCGCAGCTCCGGTTCCGCCAGAAACCGTGAACGTCGGCGTACCAGGCGTACCTGCGCTCCATGACGTATGCGTACCGACAAGCGCGATGCTATTGCCAGTACTACTGAGGGTAACATAATCGTCGGTCGTCGCCATGTGCACGGATTGTTCGATCACCAAATCATCAATCGTCAGCGGACCGGAACTTCCGATACCGCCAAGATGAAACGAACTACAAAAACCCGAGTACCCCGCGCTCGTGACGACGCCTCCAGCTACCCATGTGTGCAACCAGTTCGTCGGCTCAGTATCACCGTCCTTCCAGACTTTCACGCGGATGGTGTCACCGAGCGCTTCAGTTTTCAGATGGAAGAAATCGCCGTTCGACATATTCGAAACAGTGCCGGGTAGAAACGGCGCGGCATCAAGTTCATTGTACGTCCCGTTCTCGCGATCAAATAGATCCACTTCGTTGAGTGTCTGATCGGCACCGAATCTTGGAATGACTAACAAGCCATTCAAACCATTGGCTGAAGTGCGCAACATCGCACATGCCACCGGACCGGCGCCACTGCCGTCGATGTGCAGTTTCTGGACGAATGAGACTGTCGTGTCGGTCGTCGTCGCCATACCGGTATACAGATTAATATCGCCGACGTTCACCGTGACCTGACCGTAGGATTTAGTGCCGGAATACGGATCGGTCGTACCGACGACGAAGTTTGTAGAACCAACTTTGGTAAAGCCCGCGAGCGTACCGTTCGAATCAGAGTCGAAATTATCTGAGTAAATAGTGGTATTTGCAAAGGTCGCTCGCGGCAATGCCGCGAGTGAAAGAATAACTATCAGGAGTAAAAACAAACGTTTCATACATGAATTGTAGCATAATCTGAGGGATGCTGGTCACGGATAAATCATTCGTCACCACTCATGATTTTCCGCGAAGCCTCCCGGCACGATTTACTAATCGCCCGGCTCGCGGTTTTGCTTGCTAGCAAAACATCGCTCCGCCCGTCAGCACCCTTACGCAAGCAAAGAAGTTTGCGCGGCTGAAGGGTGCTTTTCATTACATGAACAGTATACCTTTTGGATATATTTCTTCGTCCGAGTACAGACTCGAAATCTATCTCAAAAGCTCGTCAGCACCCTACGAAATGTCCCCCGGACATTTCTTCAGCCACGCAAAACAAAAAGCTCCTTTCGGAGCTTTTATTGCGCGGCTGAAGGGTGCTGACCCCTCGACCTCCCGCGTGACAGGCGGGTGCTCTACCGTTGAGCTACAGCCGCAATTATATTGCGTAACGTTTATGATTATACACAAAAAATGCTTTTTTCAAAGCATCCTATTGTTGTAAGAGCCCGGTTTGGAATACGACTTTTCGAAGGGTACGACATAATTTTCTGCTGAAAATTTTTCTCGTACTCGACTCGCCAGCCTCCGTAAGCCCCTTCTCAAAGTGTATTCCAAACCGGACCTGTTGCACGCACTAGTTTATCGACGACGCAATATTATAAATCGGAATAAGAACCGATGAGAGGAGAATGCCGACGGACACACCGAGGAAGACGATCATGACCGGTTCGATCAGACCAACGAGTGTATCGACAGCCGTGTCGACTTCGCGGCGATAGAAATGCGCGAGTGTTTTCAAGATCGTGGAGAGCGCACCGGTTTCTTCGCCGACTTTGACCATCTGAACCATAATCTGCGGCACTTGCACATGTTTGGCCATGGCATCGGAGAGCGAACTGCCGGCCTTCACGTCTTCACTCGAGGCCTTCATGATATCTTCGAATACTTTGTTGCCGACGACTGAACTCGTGATTTCGATTGCACGAATAATTGAAATACCTGACGAGAGCATCGTATCGAGGTTGTCGGAGATTCGGGAGAGGTAGAGTTTGCGAAACAGCGGACCGAAGATTGGCAACGAAAGTTTGAGATTATCGAGATAGCTTTTGCCTTTTGGGGTACGCGAGAGATAGACGAGATAGGCGATGAGCACGAGTAACGGTAAGAGGACGAAGATTCCATAATGCACCGTGAAATTCGACATACCGATGACGATTTTCGTATAGAGTGGAACATCTTGGCCGGATTCGGTGATGATCTGTGAGAGCTTCGGGATGACGAGCGTGAACATGAGAATCATGACGGCTAAGAAGACAATGACGACGAACAGCGGATAGATGAGCGCATTCTTCGTCTTGTTCGTCAGTTCGTATTCGCGGTCGAGATAGTCGGCGAGATAGCCGAAGGTTTGATTGAGTTTACCGGTTTCTTCGCCAGACTTAACCATGTTCACATAAAAATCCGAGAAAACTTTTGGGTGCTTGGCGAGTGCGCCAGAGATTGAGAAGCCGGCCTGCAGATCATCGGTAATCTGATTGAGCGTTCTCTGAAGTAATTTATTTTCAGCGCTACTTGCAAGGAGAGAAAAGGCTTTGAGGGCTGAAACTTGTGCTTCAAATAATGTCGAGATCTGACGCGACATAATCACAATTTCCTTCTGCGGCAGATGTTCAAAAATATTCATCTGTAGTAGACTCTTCTCTTCACTGCCTTTGATCGACGTGATGATAAGCCCGCGACGCTGGAGTGCGACAACTGCCAAGTCTTTGTTCTGAGACTCGATCGTTCCTTCTTTGACCTCACCGGTCGTGGTGACTGCTTTGTATCTGAATGTCATGACTTTTTCCTTGTTATCGATAATGATTCCGCTCGGATATGCGGTGCGAAGGGTACGACATAATTTTCTGCTGAAAATTTGTCTCGTACTCGCCTCGCCAGTCTCCGTAAGCCCCTTCGCACCGCATATCGTCGCTACATCAAACGCTCCAGCCCCTTTGGATTAAGCGAGAACAGGCGGGCGTTCTCGATGCTGATCTCGCCAGCGCGCACGAGTTCGAGGAGTGATCGATTCATGTCGATCATTCCCTGCTCGTAGCCGGTCTCGATGACGACGTCGATCTCCTTCGTGCGTTTCTCGCGAATCAGATTACTGACGGCAGTGTTGTTGATGAGCAGTTCATATGCGGGCACCCGTCCGCCAGCAATGCGGGGTACGAGACGCTGAGAAAAAATTCCGAGGAGTGAGGTCGAGAGCTGCATGCGAATCTGATTCTGGGCTTCTGGTGGAAATGAATCGATGATGCGATCAATCGTCTGGGATGCATTGTTCGTGTGCAGTGTTGAGAGCACGAGGTGACCAGTCTCAGCGGCAGTGACGGCAGTCGCAATCGTTTCCGAAGTACGCATCTCTCCGATGAGAATGACGTTGACGTCTTCGCGGAAGATCGATTTGAGCGCAGATTCGAATGACGCCGTGTCGATGCCGACTTCTCGCTGATCGATGATTGAGTGCTTCGATTCATACACATACTCGATCGGATCTTCGACGGTCACGATGTGTTCAGTGCGAGTTTCGTTGATGAGGTTCACCATCGAGGCGAGTGTCGTGGATTTGCCTTGGCCGACCGGACCGACGACGAGGAAGAATCCCTGCTTCTTCGCGGCGAAGTCGGCAAGAATTGGCGGGAGTTTTAAATCATTCAACTGTTTGACTTTCGGAATGAGACGGAACGCAACGGCGATATTACCTTTCTGGATGAATGCATTGCCGCGGAGGCGCATGTCCGGAGTCGGTGCGTATGAGAAATCTAATTCCTGGTCGTGGGTAAACCGATCGAGCTTCTCTTTCGGTAAGATGGCCGTGAGGATACCCATCACATCTTCCTTCTTCAAAACCGGCTGATTGACGAGAAATATCAGATTACCCGATACGCGGATCGCCGGCTGGCGTCCCACCGAAATATGCAAATCACTTCCCCCTTCGTGGTCGAGTGTCGTGATGAGATCGGTGATGAGTTTGGTGTAATCCATATATTAAAAAGTATATCACATTAAAAACTAGAGCCCGAAGACTTCCTGCATCGAGATGTCGCCTTTGAGAGCTTTCAGAAGTGCGTCCTCTTTCATCGTGAGCATGCCTTTGGCGCGGACGGCTTTGTAAATTTCCTGTTCGACGGGATTGGTGAGAATTATTTTCTGAATGGCCTTGTCGATCTCAAACATTTCAAATACGGCCATGCGCCCGCGGGTACCGAGCGGACATTCGGCCGTCGGCGTGACAGAATACATCTTCTCTCCGATCGATAACGTCTTGCGATACTCTTCCGGCAGGTCACTGAACTCTTTGTCGATCATGGCGCGCGTCGTCTCATCGATTGGCATTTCTTTCTTCGCGTCCGGACAGACGATCGGTGCGAGGCGCTGCGCGATGGCAATCACGAGGGTCGGCGCGATCAGGTAGGGATCGACGCCCATGTCAACGAGTCGCGGAATGACGCCGACGGCGGAGTTGGTGTGGAGCGTGGAGAGCACGAGGTGGCCGGTAAGCGCCGCTTGAATGGCGAGCTGGGCAGTTTCTTTATCGCGAATTTCTCCCACCATGATGATGTTCGGGTCCTGGCGGAGAATTGAGCGAAGACCAGACGCGAACGTGTAACCGATTTCCGGCATGACCTGTGACTGGTTGATATTCGGCATGTGATATTCCACCGGATCTTCGAGTGAGACGATGTTGGCCTTCTCGGAATCGAGTTCGTTCAGCATCGAATAGAGCGTCGTCGATTTACCGGAACCAGTCGGACCGGTGATGAGGATGAGACCATAGGGCTTCGCGATTGCACGGCGGACCATGGCCAAGTTCTCCGGTGAGAGATTGAGATCGTCGAGCTTCTTCACGCCTTTCTCAGAATCGAGAATACGCATCACCACTTTTTCGCCGTAATACGCGGGAAATGTGGAAACACGGAAATCGATTTTTCTATTATCTATCTTTGTCGAGAATCCCCCGTCTTGCGGCTTGCGCTTCTCGTCGAGACGGAGTTTGGAGAGAATTTTGATACGGGCGACGATACCGGCGTAGACGTTCTCCGGCAGCACGAGCGACGTATGGAGCACGCCGTCGACACGGAAACGAACTTTCACTTTTTCGCCGGTGTTCTCGATGTGGATGTCGGAGGCATTGCCTTCCACCGCATGGCGAATGATGACGGCCACGATCTTGATGATCGGCGCTTCTTCGACAATCTTCTCTTCCTCACCGGGCTTGAGTTTGTCCTGTGGATTGGCAGATTCGATGACGACGTCTTTCGTATCGACATCTCCGATCTCGGTATCGATATCGGAGATGGCGGATTCGACTTCGCCGGTCAGATTCTTGTACATGGCCAGTACCGCTTCGAAGTCGGTGTCTGAAATCAGAAAATATTTGTACGGCATGCCGATCTTCGACGTGATGAACTGGAGCGCATCAGTCGCATCGATGTTCGCCGGATCGGTGATGCCGATTTCGAGCACGTTGTCGGTGATGCCAATCGGGACGAAATGATAATGCCGCGCCGAATCTTCAGGAATATATTTGAGTATGTCGAAAGAAATTTTCTTCGGATCAATCGCCCGCACTGGCATCGTATAAAAAGCGGCCTTCTCAGTCGTCAGATCAGTTTCCTGTATACCGCGAGCAATGAGCGTCTTGTCGAGATCGCCGGCATATTTCTCGGCAGCCTCTTTCATGATCGCGGCGCTATCCGCATCTTTGATCAATCCTTTTTGTGCGAGATGCTCGAGAAAATCCATAGCAATCATTGAGTGGTTACTTTTGAAGGTGTACTCTGCTTGGCGCTCGATGGTGCCGTTGTCTCAGCGCCGACAGCGGCAAACGGATTCGGACGTCCGACATTCTGTTCCGGATTGAGTGTCGTTGAATAATCGGTCAGCGATTTGAATGACGGCGTCGTGAAGAGCGCAGCGTTCAGCGTAATCGTCCGGAGATTGAGTAATGTATCAAGAAAGGTATTGCCGATCGTATCAGATGCATCAGTCATGGTTCCTGTCGTGTTTGCCGCATTCGAAGACGAGAGGCCTGACACCGGAGCAGGAGATCTCGAACCGATAAACGAATAGCCAAGATAGCCCAAGCCAGCGATAACTGCGAATATAATGATAATTTTAAGAATCTTTTTCATACTTAATTCTTGAGCCAATACGTTTTTATTTTAATCGTATATTTATAGGTGTTGCCCGTTGCCTGCATCGAAGAGAATCCGATTGATTCGATGTCGACGAGGCGGAGACTAGTCTCGAGATTTCTGATGAAGGCGGTGAAGTTCTCATATGTGCCTGCGACAGAGAACTCGAGCTCGAACGTGCCATAGTCTTTCTTCGCCGCAGTTAATTGTCCGGCAGTCTGAGTGCCGAATGAGCCGGCAGTAGATGGAGCGGGAGCATTTGACGCAGGATCGAATTTGATATCGCGCGGCAACATGCCGTATTGTCGAGCAATGGACTGGATATCGATGATGAGACGGATATTGTCGACATTATCGGGCATGAGTTTCATCAGTTTCGCCTTATCATCATCGCTGATGGTATTGAATTTATCGCTGATCGTATTCCTGATATCGAGCAACTTCTTGGAATTGGTGAGCGCCTCATCATACGCGGCCTGCTTCACATGAAGGGCGCCGAGCGCCTTGTACGTCGGATTTGTGTAGACGAAAAACAATCCGAGTGAGGCAAGTATTAAAATCGCAGGAAAAATGTATCTCATGGTTAGTGCGCTGGTGAAGACGGAGTCTCCGTTACTGGAATGTCAACTGTCGGACTCGTCTCAATCACCGGCAGAGCGGCTGGCGGTGATTGCGGAGCACGTGACAGCGTCTCGCCAAACGAAACGAAATGGGCATCGACGTAGAATTCGAGATCGAAGAGCACATTGCCCTGCTCATCGAGCGTCAGGTTCGAGAAGATCGGATCTTTGATATATTTATTTTTTGCCAGCTCATCGCTCTCAAGCGCCAGAGATTCATACCGTCCGGCGCGGCCTGACATCTTCACGTCGATCTTCTCGGCGCCTTTCTCTCCGACGAGGCCATAACTGAACTTGGTGAATTGAATCGACTTGAGCGTGGCTGACTGGAGCTCGGCGAAAATCGGAGATACTGCGACATGCTTCGAAAGTACTTCGCTCGCCGCATTCAAGCGCTTGTCGAGCGTCTGCATTTCCAGAATGAAATCAGGATCGAAGGCCTGTGATGCGAGATCAAGGTCGGAATGCATCTTACTAACGCTTGCGGTGAGACTGCCTTTATAAAAATACACCACGCCCGCACCGACAAGTGATGCGAAGAAAATAACCGTCGCAATAAATACGGTGACGGACACGGGAGCAGTCGCCCGATTGCTTTCTATGGCAGTGGGTGCCTTGGGTATGAAAGATGTCTGGAATTGAGTGTCCATTCCTGACGTTATTGTACTATGGAGAATTCTATTATCATAGTGGAATACTTATATTTAGAAGACTTTGGAAAGTCCCTCGTATGCCCACATGTGTTCGTGCCTATGCACCAAGTTCACGGAGCGCGAGACCGACGGCCACGGAGAATTCGGGACCGGTTTCGCGAAGCACGCCTTCGATATAGCCCGGCACATGGACTTTGCTATAGGGATTGCCGAGTGTCACTTCGGCTGAGAACGCATCTTTGGCAGCTTCAAAAAATCCTTTGAGGAGCGATCCCCCGCCGGAGAGAATGACTTTGTTGATCGTTTTATTATATTTCTTCTCATGGCTATACATGACGCTCTTTGTTTCAGAAATAATATAGTCAGCAGAAAGTTTGCAGATTTCAGCGACATTTTTATCAGTACCGGAGCCAAAGAGGCCGAATTCGCGCTTGATTTCTTCGGCACGCGCGAACGGTATCGAGAGTGATTGCGAAAGCGCACGAGTGATATCCACTGACCCGCGCGTAACGATGTGAAAACTGCGCACGATGCCATACTCGATGATCGTCAGTTTCGTCTTCGACGCACCGAAATCGACGAGCAGCACCGTGCCGAGCTCGCGATTGAAATTAGAACGCACACCTGAGAATGTCTCGATTTCGAAAAAGCTGACTGACAAATCAGTCTTGCCGACGATGTCTTTGTACTTCGTAATCGTATCGTTGTGGATTGCCGCGACAAGCACTTCAGTCTTCGCGACCGATGCTTGGCCGAGCGTCGTCGTATCGCCTTCCACAATGGATTCTTCTTTCTTCGGAATGACCCAGAAGTCGAGCGAGACTTCTGTGATCGGCACGGGAATATATTTGCGCGCCTCCGTTGGCACAATCGCTCCGAGCTGTTTCTCGTCGATCACTGCCGGTAGTTCCAACACGAAGACGAGCGATGCCGCCGAAGGAATCGCCACTGCGCCACTGCGCGTCGTCACGCCTGATTCACGGATAACATCGGTGAGGGCTTTGGAGATTTGCTCTACAGAGAGATTTGTAATTTCTCCGATGTCAGCACCGCCGTATGGACCGAGTGACAACGTACCGTAGGTGACAAGTTCGGCGCGTCCGCCTTTCTTCCGGAGCTCGACGACTTTGATCGATGACGAACCGATATCCACGCCAACGACTGAGCCTGCCTCGTGGCCGCCTTTGAAGAGATCGAGTTTTGCAAAAAATTGCTTGATGGGGTTCATATGGGTTGCTTCCGCAGCATCTCCGAAGAAGTATGCTCCGAGTACGACATAAATTTCTGCTGAAATTTTGCCTCGTACTCGGCTCGCCAGCCTCCGTAAGCCTCTCCGCATTACTTCTTCGGAGATGCTGCTACGTTTTCCAGTATAGCATTTTCCCCTAGAGAAAAAACATGCTACACTCTCCTCTTATGCAAAAAGCGATCCACATTGGCATACGAATATTCGAGAATCTGAGTCTGTTTATTTTCGGCAGGCATTGCGCGGGCTGCGGACGCGAAGGCGAGGACATCTGCCGCGTATGTCTCTCGCACCTCCCCGTCTCGCTTCGCACGTACGATATCAAAGATACGATTGCCTGCTTCGACTATCAATTACCGATCGTGAAGCGTGCCGTGCGCAATCTCAAATATTCCGGCAAACATGCGCTCGCACGCGTGCTCGGAAAATTGCTCTACGAACGGATGCTCGAGGAATATGGCGATTTGAAACTCTACAAGAACTTCATTGATCCGCTCATCGTGCCGATTCCGATTTCTGCCAAACGCCGCCGCGAACGCGGATACAATCAGAGCGCACTCCTCGCTCGCGCCATCGTCGCGTGCGACACGGAGAAATTATTTTCATATGCAAACATTCTCGAGAAAGTCCGCGAGACGCCGCATCAAGCCGATATCGCAAACAGAAAGAAGCGCTTAAAAAATGTGAACAACAGTTTTGCTCTAAAAGCCAGCGCCGATATCCGCGGCCGCAACATCATCGTCATCGATGATGTCTC
>CALRCI010000002.1:28426-29856 GCA_943354525.1 Candidatus Nomurabacteria bacterium
GCCGCGTGCTCCTCGCACACGGCGCGCGTATGGTCATCGGATTTACACTGGCGCATTGACTTAAAGTTAATCCTAAGATACTCTTTATATATGACTACTAAAACACATATTATCGGATTGAAAGAGCTTCGCCAGAATACTGAGAAGGTAATCAGCGCCGTAGGCAAAGGCGCGAGTTTTACCGTTGTCCGCCGTTCAAAGCCGATATTCATGCTTTCGCCTGCCGAAGATGATTGGAAAACTGTCGCTGATTTCACTAAGATAAAAAAAGGCGGTGTTCCTCTTGCCGAAGTGATTGCCGCTCTCAAGCGTCATGCATAAGATCGATAAAGAACTCGCGAAGCTTTCCAAGAATGAAAGAACAATGCTTCTTTCTACCCTTACGCATATACAAGCGGGGAATTTCGCTGGGCTCGATATGACCAAACTCACCGGCTCCGCAAACATATTCCGCATAAGAAAAGGTGCGATGAGAATCATCTTCTCAATCTCAAAAAACGGTATCAGTATTCTCGATATCGGCCGCCGTAATGAAAAGACCTACCGAAAATTTTAGAGCTGTTCAAAGTCAAACTTTGCACAGTTTGACACTTGCCGGTCTGCTCTTCATGCTATAATGAACATGTCGATTTTTAGTAGGATTATTTAAGAATAATTTTATGATTCTTGGAGGCCACTAATCTCGTTTACTTAAAAAGACAGTTTCGGCTGTCTTTTTAAGTATCTGCTCAATCTATGACGTCTACTCACCAAGCACCCCCGAAAATAACCTGCAGCGCCTGCGGCACCAGTCCGGTCAATCATCGGCTCATTCTCGCCACAAGCATCATGGACAGCAGCTTCAATAGTACTGTCGGAGTGTTGAGTTGGATTGTCGTGCCCCGTGAAGGATATATCGCCAATCTAGTGAACACTGGACTTGTCATAGCCTTTCGCATTTTAGGATTGGCGCATTTCAGTACTGATCGAACCCGAGCGGTCAGCGGACGCTCCGAAGTTATTTGGGAGGAAGCGCACCGCCGAGGTATCGCCATGGAACAGATTATCTTTCTCGGAAAACCGCTCGACCAATACCGTGCGAAGATTGGAGGCCGGTGGATCTATTTCCAAAGCATTCCGATTCCGAATTGGCTGCCGCAGCGTGGATATAGTTGGGTAGATGACAAATTCAAACTGTCTGCGCGACTTGGCCGTGCGGGAATCGCCGCGCCAAAGGCGCGGCGAATATATTCTTTTCGAGCGGCAACACGCGCATTTGAAACACTCAGCAAACCAGTCATCATCAAACCTCGAAATGGTAGCCGGAGCCGCCACACGACGACGAACATCAAGACACTCGAGGAACTCCGCGCCGCGTACAAACTCGCTCGACAGATCGCGCTCGAGCTCGTCGTCGAAGAACATCTGTTCGGATCCGTATATCGCGCGAC
>CALRCI010000003.1 GCA_943354525.1 Candidatus Nomurabacteria bacterium
GCTTCGATCAACTCTGGTTCAGGTTCAAACAACAACAACGGTAATTCAAACAACAACACTTCAGGCCCAGTATCTGTAATGTAGTCTCAGGATAACCCAGCATCAAACGTCGTTGTTTCTCGTCAGGCAACTGCTGACCTCGCGCACTTTACCTTCCCCGGTTCAGGCACGGTTAACACACTCACGCTTCAGCGTAGTGGTGTTAGTTCAAACACTTCGCTTTCAAACGTCTATCTGTACCAGGGCGCAACTCGTATTACCGAGGCTGCTTCTGTCAACAGTTACGGCGTAATCACCTTCAATGGTGTCAACCTCGCAGTCAACGGTTCTACAACCGTCTCTGTCAAAGCTGACATCGCGACAAGTCTTACTGGTGGAACTGTCGGTGTAACTCTCACAGGCTACACTGTTTCTGGTTCTTCATCAGCTATGACTGCTAACCTCGCAGGTAACATCATGAGTATCACCGCTGGTGGCTCTGGTGTCATCGCACAGGTTATTGTTGACAACGGTGCTTCGTCTCCGTACAACAACGTCGCTGCTGCTACAATCAACGCTGGCGCAACTTCATACACCGTATGGTCTACACCTATCCAGGTGAACACTCACACTGTATGGTTGAAAAGTCTCGCACTCCGCTACGTTGGTTCAGCTCCAAACGACGCGCTCTCCAACATCACACTTTACTTGAATGGCGTACCTACAGGTTCGACTTCAACAGTAAACTCGATGGGCTATGTCGTGTTTGATCTCTCTGCACACCCTGTTCTCATCAATACTGGTTCTACCACTATCGATGTCCGCGGCGATGTCCAGAAGGGTTCAAACCGCAGCTTCCAGTTCTCACTCCAGAATGCAGCTGACCTCATGGTCACTGATTCACAGCTTAACGTGAACGTTGCTCCAACTACTGCTAGTACGACGAGCTTCCTCATCAGTCAGGCTGGATTGATTACTATCAGCACAGGTTCTGCTACTACGGTCATCACTCCTAGCTTCCAAGCTATGACGAATGTCACGGGTGGCTCAACTAACGCTGTTATCGGTCGCTTCACGCTCCATGCGTATGGTGAAGATGTGAAAGTAAATACACTTTCTGTCACTCCAAACGTTGCAAGTGCTGTCGCTTCAGGTTCAGTAGACACTAACTCTTTGAACAATGTTGCGCTTTACTTCAATGGTGCACAGGTTGGTTCAAGTACGAACTGGACGTCAGGTGCAATCACCTACAACCTTGGTTCGTCTATGATCATCCCAGCAGGCGTCGACAGTACTCTTGAAGTTCGTGCAGATGTTCAGACTTCTGACAACTACAACCTTACTTCAGGTACTATCACGACAACACTCAACATCGGCTCTTCAAACGGTCAGGGTATGACGTCACTTAACACGACGAACTTCCCATTGGCTGCGATCAGTACGACTGGATTGACGATTGCAACTGGCTCGCTCTCTGTAGGTTCAAACCCTGCATACGCTAACCAGACAATCAATCCGAACGTAACCAATCAGAAGATTGCATCGTTCGTTCTTCAGAACCAGAGTTCTTCTGAATCAGTTCGCGTTACTAACCTTGCGGTCGCTATGGCGCTCACATCCGTTGGTTCTACGAACTACTCAAACCTCTACACTTCTGAAACGTCAGGTTCAGGTTCTACTCCGATCAACCCTGCAACAGCTGCTGCTTCTGCAACATCGACAAACAACTTCTCTGTTCTCTTCACACTCGCTCCGGGTGCGACGAAGACCATTGACGTCTTTGCTACGATCGGCGCAGGCACTGGCTCGTTCAGTACGACCTTGCTTCCGACAGCTGTCGGTGTGTCTTCTAACGTGAACGTCACGCCTTCTGCTGCAGTTACTGGTCAGACAATCACGATCGGTACCGGTACGTTCAACGCTCCTACGTTTGTCACTGGCTCATCTACTGTTTCGCAATTCGTTGCGGCAGCAGGCGGTCTCACTGATGGTACAGATGCAGCGTTCAAGTTTACTGCGACAAGCGGTACGGCAACGGTCTCAGAACTCAAGTTCTCTATCACTGGCACAAACACCGTCGGATCACTCCGCATCGGTAACCAGACAGCGAACGTTCAGGTAACTCCTGCAACGACGCTCAACGGTGCTATCGTTACTGCAGCTACATCAGCTGTTGTCACTTCAGCTACTGGTCTCAGTGTCGGTCAGATCCTCACGATCGGTAGTGAACAGGTTCAGATCACAGCTATCTCGGGTACGACTATCACGATCACTCGTGCAGTCAACTCAACGACAGCTGACGCCTACTCAAACGGCGCAACCGTAACTCCAAAGGGTATTGCATACTTCACTGGCCTCAACATCGCCGTTCCAAACGGTAGTTCAGGTTCGACGATCCATGTCTTCCCTACGTACAGTTCAGTTGGTGCAAACGGTATCTCATCAAACACGTCAGCGACGGTTCAGATGGTGTACGAACAGCATTCAATTGGCGGTACGACGACTCCACAGGCTATAACCCCAATCAGCGCTCCAACGATGCAGGTTGTCGGTTCTAAGCCTATTATCACAGCTGCACACCCTACAACGACTCTCGCTGCAGGTGCAATCGAAGCAATCGACATCACTGTCGCTGCTGATTCTCATGGCGATATCACTTTGAACTCGCTTCCAATCACAGTTACAATGAACGCTGCTACGGTTAGTACGACTGCAACAACGAACATCGTTGTTAAGGATGCAAACAATGCTACTATTGCTACAACCAATACTGCATTCGCTGCGACAACTGGTGGCGCAACGGTCATCAGCTTCACGACTCCTTACTTGATCCAGGGCGGCACGAGCCAGACATTCAAGATCTTCGTCACCGTAGTTGCGGTTACAGGAACTGGTGTCAACGGCGCGTCGATGGCAACATCACCGACTGCTTCATCAGGATTCGGTTGGCAGGATACTGCTGGTAACAGCACATCCATCATCACCAACACGACGTACATCCCAAGTTACCCAAGTACCTTCACGTCAGTTATTTATAACTAACGCGTAGGCCTGGATACCCTCGGATACGTCCTTGGTTATGAAAGTCCGGTGGACTTAAAACACCACAAAAACACTCCCTCACGGGGGTGTTTTTGTTTTGGCCGGATGAAACTTTTTTGGTATACTTGGGCGTATGAAGAAATATGCCACATGGGTGCTTCTCGCCGCCGCGGTCTCGCCGCTCGTCGTCAATGCCAATCTTCTCTCGCCGTATATCGACGAGAAAGTCTTTTTTCTACGGTTCCTCGCATGTGTAGTGATGACTCTTTTGACCATCGCGCTTCTCTCATTCCGCAAAGACGCAGATGAAATCGTGTCTTCAGTAAAAGACATGCTCCGAGATCCGATTTTCTGGGCCGTATCGGCCAATATGCTGCTTCTCGTATTGAGCACGATTTTCGCCTTTGATCGATCTATCGCATTCTTCGGCGAGCCGATTCGCGGCGAGGGCTTCCTGACGCTCTTCACGATCTATCTGCTCTATGTTTCCGTCCGCCTTCTTTTCCGCAAGAAAGAATGGAATACGTTCTTCCTCATCTCACTGGCTTGCACGGTAATCCTTTTCATCATCGAGATCAAACAGGCACTCCTCGGCATGATCCGTCCGAGTTCGCTCTTCGGCAATCCGATCTTTCTCTCGGGCTACTACCTCTTCTCTCTGTTTGCCGGCTATCAGGTCTGGCAGTGGGGAAGAGAAATTAAAAATAATTTCTACGCTTTCTTTGGAATCACTGCCATCGTTCTCGCCGGCGTCGGCATTCTTGTGACGAAGACTCGCGGTACGATTCTCAGTGTCTTTGTCGGCATGGTCGCATTGGCGATCATTGCGGCACTCTTCGGCCGGAGAGAAAGCTTCGGCCGATTTTCCGTCCGGAAAATCGGCATCGTCATCTGCGCAGTGCTCATATCATTTAGTGTTCTCTTCGGGCTGACGCGCCACGGTGCATTCTGGCAGCATGTGCCGGGATTGAATCGTGTCGCAGCGGTGACGAGCACTGATGCGACGACACTGTCTCGTCTGGAATATACCAAGGCCTCGGTCGCAGGATTTTTTGGCGATCGCAATCCGAAGACGCTTCTCCTCGGCTGGGGCTGGGATAATTTCCTGTTTGCGTGGATTGCACACTATGATCCAAGCTTCTTCCTCTACGATCAAGGCAGCGCCGATCGCGCTCACAACAAACTCGTCGACGTGCTCGTTATGTCAGGCTTGCTCGGCCTGATCTCATATCTCGCCATCTGGTTCGTATTCATACAGAAGCTGTGGCGCTCGGCACGGGTGGGGATTATGGCGCTTGCCGGCGTTATCTTCTGGGCCGCGGCGTATTTCGTAAACAATTTATTTATTTTCGATATCAGTGTGACGTTGCTCACCTTTTATCTCCTGCTTGCCTTTATCAGCACGACATCAAATGAAAAAACTAACTGATACTCATTTTAAAATACTTCTCGCAGCGCTCTTCGGAGGGGCAGCGCTTTTTACCGGAGTCGCCTTCTTCGTCTGGACCGTCATTCCGTACGCGCAGATGGGCCGATTCTACAAAGAATTCCGCCGGGCGGTGAACGGCACGCCGAGCGCACTCATGGATTCCCAGTTTGCGTTCTCACCGTACACCTCTGTCCAGCCAGCGCTCCGCTACACGCTGATTGCGTACTTATTCGATGAATACAAGGCTGGCCGTCTCGACAACACGGCGCCGCTGATTCCGTTTGCGATAGAGAAGATGAAAGAAACTGCCAATCGTGATACGGCCGGCCACCCGTATTATTTCTCATCGATTGCCAAGGCCTACGATGAATTAGCCGAAGTCCATCCTGATGCGGCCGGCGCATATTACAAACAAGCTGAAGTGTATTATAAGGAATCGCTTGCGCGCTCGCCCAATAATTACAATCAGGATGCGCGCTATGCCTATGCGATCAATCTGACCAATCAGGGCCGGACCGATGAGGCTGTCACACTTCTGCGTGCGACACTGGCTGCCGATACACGCGTACCACTCTCGCATTATTTCCTCGGTGTCATACTGTTCAAGCAGGGATTCCAAAACAGTACTGAAGCGCTGCACGAGCTCGAATACGCGCTCGATCATGATGCCGATCCGAGTCCGACGCTTTCGAAGAAGATCTATCAGAAGCTGCTGTATCATTTTTACAATACGAAGGAAGTCGATCAGTTCCTGATCGTCATTCGCCGATTGCCGCAGTATGATCCCGCTCAGGCGTCAATCTATGCGACGATCATCGAGTATGTCACCAAGCATCACAGCGTCCCATTGCTTGATCTCCAACAATAATGAAAGTCTCAATCATCATACCTGCATATACCAGTGAGGAATTCATCGCGTCTGCGATCGACTCAGTCCTGTCACACACGTATTCGGACATCGAATGCATCGTCGTCGACCCAGGATTATCTGACCGTACTTCTGAAATCATCAGAGGCTATTCCGGTACAGTAACCGTACTCGCGGATGATTCCGGCGCAGGAGTTTTTGCCGCGCTCAATACAGGAATCAAGGCTGCGACAGGCGATATCATCGGCTGGCTCGGCGCCGATGAGCTGTATGCGGATCCGGATGTCATCGAGAAAGCCGTGCAAGCCATCGAGATGAAGGGAGTGGATATGTGCTGGGGAGATCTGGCGTACATAGACCGGCATGATTCGAAACATGTCCTCCGATTCTGGAAATCATCTCCCTATACGAAAGGCGCATTCGCGCGAGGCTGGCAGTTGCCGCAATCGGCATCGTTCATCAAGAAAAGTATCTTCGAGCGCTACGGCTATTTTAATACTGATTTCACAATCGCTGCCGACTACGAATTATTCCTGCGCCTGCTCGAGAAGCACACGTTTGCGACCCACTATGTGTCTCTCATATTCGTGAAGCGGCGGACAGATCGCGTCGATGGCAAGAGTCTCGCTGAGATTATCGCTGGCAACAAAGAATGTTATCGGGCATGGGCAGTGAACGGCCTGCCCGTCAATCCACTTCGCGTCTTCGTGCCGAAACTATTCGGCAAAGTTCCGCAGTACGTCGGCGCACAATCTCGCGTAGAAAAAATGTATCGGGCTAAGAACAGAGTCCTTCGTGCGCTTGTGCTCGGCGGCGGCGGATTCATCGGCAGCCATCTCGTGCGCCGTTTGAAAACCGAAGGCTATTTCGTCCGCGCCGCCGATCTCCGCAAGCCTGAATTTTCTCGGACAGCGGCCGATGAGTTCGTCGTCGGAGATCTGCGCGACCAATCAGTCTGCCGCGCCGTGCTCGACGGATATTTCGACGAGGTGTATCAGCTCGCAGCCGATATGGGTGGCGCAGGCTACATCTTTACCGGTGATCATGATGCCGACGTCATGCACAATTCGGCATCAATTAATCTCAATATCGTCGAACTAGCGCGCGAACATGCCGTCGGCAAAATTTTCTATTCGTCATCGGCGTGCATGTATCCGGCCTACAATCAGGAAGATCCCGAGAATCCGAACTGTGCCGAATCCTCAGCCTATCCTGCCGCACCAGATTCTGAATATGGATGGGAGAAACTCTTCAGCGAGCGCGTCTATCTCTCGTATGCGAGAAATTACGGACTCTCCGTCCGCATCGCGCGCTTCCACAACATCTTCGGCCCTGAGAGCGCGTGGCGCGGCGGCCGAGAAAAAGGACCGGCTGCGATCTGCCGCAAAGTCGCCGAGGCGCGAGACGGCGGTGCGATAGAGATCTGGGGGGATGGATTTCAGACCCGCTCATTTCTCTACATCGATGAATGCATTGAAGGCATGCGCCGGTTCATGGCGTCAGATTTTCCCGGGCCTCTCAATATCGGTTCAGATGAAATGGTAACGATCAATCAGCTAGCTGAGATGGCTGCTGAGATCTCTGGCAAAAAACTCGCGCATAAGCATATTGCCGGACCATTGGGTGTGCGCGGCAGAAATTCTGATAATACACTGATCCAGGAGAAGCTCGGCTGGGCGCCGTCGGCATCGCTTCGCGCCGGTATGGAAAAAACCTACGCATGGATCGTGGAGCAGATTGCGGCAACTACGTGAATTCTTTTCTCGACAAGAAAATAAGAAAACTAAAATTGATCTACCAAGAGCACGGATTCGTCGGAGCACTCTTGTTCTCGATGAATTTTCTGATCGCCAAGACCGGATGGTTCCATGACAAATGGTTCTTCGGACGATTGGTTGAGTTCCGAGGTAATGTCGTACACCTCAACGGATGCCGGTTTCGTCTCGACAGTCCACTCTTTACGACGGCGTTCAAATCCCGTTTTATTCTCGGTCGGTATGAGAGAAAAGAACGTCGCGTCGTACGTCGCTGGCTCAACCCATCATTGCCGGTTATTGAACTCGGAGGTTCTATCGGCGTCGTGGCCTGCATCACAAATAAGAAATTAACTCATCCCGAAAAGCATGTCGTAGTCGAAGCTAATCCGCAATTAATCCCGCTGCTTGCGGCAAATCGTGATCTGAATGCATGCTCTTTTAGGATACTCAATAAGGCGCTCGGCTATGCCGAAGAGAGTATGATTTTCTATGCCCATGAGCGGTTTTCGAGTGGAGGAACAACGCGTGTGACCGATCGTCCCATATCAGTATCAGCTACCACACTGGCTGAAATTTTTGCCGATGCAAAGTTTGAACATGCTAATCTCATCTGCGACATTGAAGGTGCTGAAGTGGAACTGATTGCGCACGAACTAGAGACCATTTCCAAAAAAGTTTTTCAATTCATCGTCGAGGTCCATCCGTCCATTGTGGGCGAGGAGGCGATACATCATCTTCGTATAGAGATAGAAGCAGTCGGTTTCCGTAGAATTCGTACCAGCGTCGATCCATACGGCGACGTGCTGATTTTTGAAAATACAAACATCACATCCAGCATCTGAGAGTAGTTGCAGTATTTCATCCTTTGTGGTTCAATTAAGCCTATGAATATCCTAGATGCATACAAAGATCTTTCCGGCACGGTCCGTATCGGCGACACACTGGTTGGTGTTGGACAGCCGGTTTTTTTCATTGCTGAGATCGGCAACAACCACAACGGCGATTATTTTTTGGCGAAGAAATCTCTCGAAGAAGCAGTCAAAAGCGGTGCCACTGCCGTCAAATTTCAGAAGCGGTTCATCGATGAAGTTTTCACCAAGGAGATGCAGGACGTGCCGCAGACCAAGGATCAGATCTATGGCGCGACGTATGGTGAATACCGCCGCAATCTCGAGCTCGGCGAAGAAGATTTCATCAAATTGAAGCAGTATGCGGATGAGCTTGGCGTCATTTTTTTTGCGACACCGTTCGATTTGAAGAGCGTGGATTTTTTGGAAAAAATCGGCATGGATGTCTACAAGATCGCGTCCTTCGATGTCACCAATATTCCGCTTCTCGACTACGTCGCCCAAAAAGGCAAGCCCGTTATCCTCTCTGTCGGCATGTCGACTGTCGAGGAGATCGATCTCGCGCTCGCCGCGCTCCTCAAACACACGAAACAAGTTATCTTACTCCACTGCGTTTCGATTTATCCAACACCCGATGATCGGCTCAATCTCTCGACGATATCATTTCTCAAGGAGAAATACGCGCCGCTGCCTGTCGGCTATTCCGGCCATGAACGTGATTTTCTGCCGAGTCTGGCATCAGTGGTTCTCGGCGCGAAATGCATTGAACGACATTTCACGCTCGATAAGAATCTACCCGGTCCCGATCATGCGACCGTCAGTCTCGATCCCGTCGAGTTCAAAGACATGGTGGCTGCCACCCGCCGCCTCGAACAATCCCTCGGCATCTCGGGAAAAACACTCATGGAAGAAGAAAAAAAGGCGCGCGACAAACACAGCAAAAGCATTGTTTCTCGAGAGCATCTGCCAGCTGGTACGACGATCACCTATGAGCGCGTCACGTACAAGAGTCCAGGCCACGGCCTCAAACCGTACATGATCGAGAAAATATTGGGATTGAAGACCAAAGTTGATATTCCGGAAGATACCGTCATCACGAGCGAGCACATTGATTGGTAGCACGCCGCAATTTTCTCAGATCTCATATATGCATCACTTGAAAGTGCAGGCAAAAAAAATACTGCGAAGCACCGAGCGATATACCAGAACTGACATGCTCTATCTAGCGCGAAGCGGATTCTGGTCCTTGTTCTCGCAGGGCATCGGATCTCTCTCGTCGTTCCTCGTCGTGCTCTTGCTCGCAAATATTCTCCCGAAAGAAATATTCGGAGAGTATCGTTTCATCTTATCTCTGTTACCGTTGCTAGTCGTGTTTACCTTGCCCGGCGTCGCCACGACGCTCATGCGCTCTGTCGCTCGCGGCAACATCGTCAATTTGCCGGAAATTGCTCGGACGAAAATGCGCTGGAGCCTCATGGGTTCCATCGCTGCGCTCATCGCCGCCGGATACTATTGGTATAACGGCAATGCCGTGCTTGCCGGCGCGCTTCTCATGGCGGCCGCGTCTCTGCCATTCGTCGAGACTTTTTTTATCTATGCCTCGTATTATAAAGGAAAACAAGATTTCAAGACTGCAGCCATCTATGAATCGATTTCCCGCGTCTTTCAGGCCAGTGTCATCATTCTAGCGGCGTTGATTTCTAGAAATATTCTCGTGCTCGTGGGAGCTTTTTTTCTCGGACAGATCATCGCCCGATTCTTTTTCTATCGAAAAACGGTGAGCAACATCGAGTCTCAGTCAGAGATTGATGCGGCAGCTCAGGAGTCAGCTGACGACACGATCGAGTACGGCAAGCATCTTTCTCTGGTCACGGTTATGAATACCGTCACGAACAACATGGATAAACTGCTCGTCGGGCATTTTCTGGGCCCGACAATGCTTGCCGTGTACTACATCGCGCTCACCATACCAAAAAATATCGTACTTTTTTTCAATGTCATACCGCGCGTGGCCTTCCCGAAATTTTCCCAGAAGATATGGGATAGCAGAGAATATGCGAGAATACTCCGCAAACTCTCTCTCATGGGTCTCGGCCTCCTCATTCCCGCAGGGATCTACGCACTGCTCGTGCCGTCCGTGCTCCCAGTGTTATTCCATATGTACGGTGCTTCAGTATCAGCGGCGGTTATCCTTGCCGCGCTCATCGTAGTATCTCCGCTCAATGCGATGACGATGCAGATACTTCAGGCGCGCAAATTCGTGAAGAAAATCGTGCTGGTGCAGAGTATCTCAGTCATCGTGTTTACCATACTGTTCTTGCTGACACATGCAGTCTCCGGTGCTTCCGGTGCGGCGCTGTCGTTGGTGGCAAGCGAATTGACTGTGCTCGGCGTGAGCCTCATCTTCATACGCTGAGTTATTTTTTGATTATCTCGCGGTAGATTTCCAGATACTGGTCGCGCATGCGATCAGCTGAAAATTCATTGCAGGCACGGCTTGAAATAGCTTGTGTCGCCGGTGTTTGGGTGAAGATATGTACTATTCCGCCGACGAAGGCCTCATAATTACTTGGAGCTGCGATCTGTCCGTCGAGGCCGTCACGGAGCTGTTCTCTGAGTCCACCGACGTCGTAGGCAACAACCGGCGTGCCACAGAGGAGGGATTCGATGACGACGGAAGGGAAGTTATCGGCGAGGGCGGGATGAAGATAGACGTCGGCGGCGGCATAATACTCGGCGAGCTCGTTCTTATCTCTCGTATAGGGTAGGGCAGTCAGGCGAGGATTGCTGGGCAATGTACCATTACCAACGGCGATGAACTGTACATCTGCGAGCCGCTCGTCGTTGAACAATTTTTTTATCGTATCTCCGCCTTTGACCGGATCATTGAAATTATTCGCGATGAAGAGCGCGATGTGCGCATCGTGCGCCAGTCCGAGTTTCTCACGGATCTCATTCATGCGGTCTTTCTGATTATGAAAAATAGACGCATCTGCCGCATTGGCAATGCACAGACACTCGTGCTTTTGTAAATGCGAATTTTTGAATTTATCTTGCAGCCATTTCGATGGAGTGACATAGGTGATATCAATATCAGAGAGGATAGATTTCTTCGATAGGCCGAGCGCTCGCGAGCGGGGGAGGAGTATCGGCACGTATTCAAATTGTCCTTGGCACGCATACAGTCCATTCGTATCCGGCGCGCTTGCAAGAGAAGATCCGCAGTGTCCGGTCATCGTCCACATATCATGGAGCGTCCAGATTATTTTTTTTGTCTGGGCGAGTTTTTTCAATAGTGGCAGATGGAAATAGTAGCCGTGCAGATTATGCAGATGGATGATATCAGCGTCCTGTATCCACGGATGATTCAGTAATTCCTTTTCACCCAAGAACGTGTGGTCGCGTGCCGTGAGAATGCTCCACCATTTCCGCCATCCGGTAACGCCAAAAGAGGCGATGGTCGTATCATCAGTATTCTTTTCACGCACGAGCATGCGCGATTCAATTCCGGAAATTTTATTCAATTCCGTATGCAGGAGAAGCGCAATCTGTGCCGCTCCGCCGCGATTATCCGTCGTGTTGATGTGGACTATTTTCATATATGTATGTGCAGCAGGTCTGCGACTATGTTTTTGAATGCAGTGAAATACGCGCGACTGTCATGCTTCGCTGCGATTTCTTTTGAAATTTTCGATCCTTCTTGGAGCGCACGGTCGCCCATCTGCTCATAATAAGAAAATGCTTTTGTAAGGTCAGTTGGAGTTATAGTATCGAGTACGATTCCGTTCTTGCCGGACTCTACGATATCTTCATGCGCGGCCACTGATTTCGAAGTGATGAGATGCATGCCGCAGGCCGCCGCCTCGCAGACGACGGTGCCCCAGTTATCATCGCGGCTCGGCAGTACGAGCACTCGCGCCGCATTCATCTTCTTCGCCACCTCGATCGGCTGGGCGAACGGTTCGAGCATGATGCCATCGCCGTGGCACATCTCACGCAGTACGCCGTCGCCGACGATGCGCAGATTCCATGTGCCGCCGTTCGTGCGGTATTTTATAAACGCCGGTATCAGAATATCGATGGATTTGCGAGTGATGAGCTGGCCGACGAACAGGAATTCTTTGTTTCGTGTTTCGATAGGGGCAGTTTCTTTGAAAATATCCTCGTATGCGCCGTAGAGTCCGGTATAAATCCTATCGTCCGGCATGCCGAGGAAGCGCATGAGCGTGCGGCCGGATTTTCCCGGCACGAGTGCGGCATCGAAATACTTTTTTAGATAAAGCCGGAACCAGAGTGCTCCCATCCATTGCCGGACATCGCCGCGATAGCGGTTGTCGACGGCGACGACAGTCTTCGCGCCCGAGCGCCGCTTCATATATCGATCGTATCTCAGCCAGCCATCGTAACACCATCCGGTATGGATGATGAGATTCCGGTCGCCGAATTCGTCTCGGCGCGCCCAGATGTCATTAGGGTTTTCGAGGCAGACCACCTCATGTCCTAGAAATTTCTCTAGTTCTGCTATTGGCATGGCCGGCTTCACGGCGACGATGACCACATTTTCTCGGAGCAGATCGGCGACCTGTTTCATCAGAAGCCCGCAGACAGGAAATCCGTACCAAAAAATAATTGCGCGCACGTCGGAGATATTTTTTTCAGCAGGTGTATCCATGGATTACTTCGCGGCCCATTTGCCTCGGGTGATATTGAGCATCGTATCGATGATCTTCAAGAAGAATTGTGTTCCGAATGTGAATCCGGGGCGGTTCATGGCCATTTCGAGTTTGGCGGGAAGCTGGAGAATTCTGCGAAATGTCGATTTACCAATCCGTTTTCCGTCGACGAAATAATTTCCCTTGCCAGCGATCTCGAATCCTGGTACGCCGTCGCGGTAGGCATAGAAATAATTGCCCCAGATGATGGCTCCCAGAATCGGCTTCGGCGCGATGCCGTCCCTGATGAGTTTGGCCGCATCCTCGCCCGTATAGACTTTGTGAGCGATATTGAGGTTGCCCCAGCGTGTGTCACCGATGAGGACGACCGGTTTGCCCGCATACGTGGCCTCAACGCCGATAGTCGAGGCGAAGGTGACAACGACGTCGGCTCGGCTCATCAGCGCATACGTATCCTTTTTTGACAGAGGTTTCTCGACAATGACATGCGGATATTTCTCCGCGAGTGCGACATACTGCCCGATCGTATCTTCGGCCGTATGTTCCTGATGGGGATGCATCTTCACGACGAGGAAGTACTCTTCCCGAGGAAGCGCCTGCGCCATCTTCTCTATCTCATCGGGCTGACTCTCCGGCACAATGCCGTCCCATTCTTGCCCGATGAATTTATATTCATCGTCAGTCGTCGGATAGATGGCGATGACTTTCTTCGTCGTATCGACGATGGCTTCGGGGAGAGCGCCCTGTGTCTGCTGTTTTGTATAAATCGGATCTCCGGTTTCCTTATTCTGAGTCTTGCGCTTGAAAAATTCCGCGGCGCGTTCCTCGGCTCGCTTCTTGTCTGCTTCATAGAAACCGATTGCCTTGCGGGTGTTGCCGGCGATCGAGTGCACGAGTTCGTTTACGAATACGATTTCATTGAGACTGGCCTTAATCTCGCAAAGCCCATAGCCGATGCCAGTATCGCGTGCCGCTTCGAGCGCCGGACGTGCACAGCCGAATCGGCCGTTGAACATGAAGATATACTTATACTGCTCCTTTTTTATTTCATCTACGAAATAATTATAGAGCTTCTTCGCACTCCCACACATATTGTCGTATGCGCGGAGCCATTTCGCGCTGAGTTCGTCCTTGTGCTGTGCCTTGAGCATCGATGCGAACGACGACATGACGCCGGTCTCGAGATCGCTCGCAGTCTGCGCTGAGACATCGCCGGATATTTTACTGAGATTGATTATTTTCAGCGGTACGTCGAGGCCGCGGAGGGCATCGCGGACGCGAAACATCTTGAAGGCATACATGGCTTCTCGGTTGAACGGGTTCTCCATCGGAGATTTGAATGAGCGGTCGCAGACGTACACAGTCACTTTGTTGCCGCGTGAAAGGAGGTCTCGGAGCATGGCAGTGTGGAGCTCGATGATGGGGGACATGGATGCCATATTGAAATACATGGCGACCTTCATGTTCGCGATATCGTTCTTATTGTGGGTCCGCTCGGTGTATGGGGTAGTGTCCATTAGTGCTGTTATCGTAACAAATCCAGCTTACTCTGGCAATTTAGAAAATAAAAAACCATTGGGTTACCAATGGTTTTTTGAATATGTACTTTTCAAAGCGTGTTATTATGTCGCTCCGTTTTTGGCACGGAACTCTATCTCCTCCAAATCAAGTTTATCGTATGATTTTCCTGTCCGGTACTGTTCTGCATAATTCAAACTTTTTCCTGTCAATATTAAACCCAGAAAAATGAATATACCAAACCAAAGATTATGGGTTGTTGCAATTATACCGATAGGTAAGATTACGAAGACAAGGAGGCAAATTATTCCTACCAGAGTAAGCGTTCTGGTTTTTCTCTTGTCCATTTCCGCTTGAACTCCGAGTTGTTCCACAAATGAAGTTGTAAGCTTCTGGACGTGTCCTTTCTGCTTGCTTGCGTCATACGTACCCCTAAAAGGCATATTATTGCGCGTGCCGGTAAATTTCCATCCTCCTTCAGAATGCTCTAAAGTACTGATGATAACTTTTTTAGAATGAATTCTCTCGTATTCCCACCATAATATTAAATGGATGCAAATCGTAGTGGGAAGAGATTGAGAAATAATAGAGAGCTCTTCGTTGGTGTAATTAGCACGGAAAGGTTCGAGACGCGGGATTATCCCTTCATCCTGATTCCAACCGAATTTTTTTTGTAATCGTTTGATTAAGTTATTCATTTTTTAATTTGTTTTATGCCTAGTACCCTAGAGGTATTTTTAGCAGGTGAATTTTACAAATTATAGCATAATATAATATAAAGTCAATAAACTAGAGCTTTCTCAAAACAGTGATATCATAAGGCTGTTATGCGATTTATTTTCCTCATCCAAGCCCGACTAGGTTCTACACGCCGTCCCGGCAAAACCCTGACCCCTATTAAGGGTGATATAACACTTCTTGAATCTGTGCATTCCCGAGTACTTCAAGCAAAAGAAGCTCAAAAAGATACTATCTATGTCCTGACATCCAATTCGTCCCAAGATGACCCGCTCGTTACTTTCATGGAAGAGCGTGGTATTCGCTATGGCCGCGGGAGCGAACAGGATGTGTACGGACGTTTTCGTGATTTCCTTGCGATACAGAATCCGAAGCCTGATTATGTCATTCGTGTGTGTTGTGATAATCCATTCCTCGATCCAGAGTTCATAGATGAGATGACCGATTTTCTGAAGAGTACCGATGAACATCCCGAATATATTACACATATGGATTCTACTGGTCATTCTTCGATGGCGACGCATTACGGATTTTTCACTGAAGCAATTTCATATGAGAGTTATATGCGCGCGAATGATATGGATCTCACTGAGATTGAACGTGAGCACGTCACTCCGCACTTCTACAAATCAGGAAAATTCTCAACACACTTCCTGCCTATGCCTCTCGAACTTGAACAGCATCCGTACCGATTTACAGTCGATACCGAAGATGATCTGCGGGTCGTGCGTACCGTGGCTGCCGAATTGCCTGATACTTTTTCATATCGTGATGTCATTGCCACCGCGCAGAAATATCCTGAACTCATGAAAATTATGGCCGAGCGTGTTAAAGGAGATATGAAGACTGGTAGATAAAAATCTGCCAATAAGATACAATGCGCCCATGGATTCCAAAACTATCAACGAAAAACTAAAATCTTTCAAAGCGCTCATCCTCGATGGAGACGGTGTGTGGTTTACTGGTGACGAATATCGCGCAGTCATGCCGGACGGTACTGCTATCCTCATGAAATCACGGCACCACCACGACGGACAGGGTCTGACATTCCTGCGTGCCATTGGCATCAAAGTTCTTTTTGCTACTGCAGAAGGACAGCCGATGACGAGTGTCGTTGAGAAATTAAATAACCTTCCTTCGGCAAAAAGTGGCGCGTTGACCCAGATTGCTGTCCTTACAGATCTTCAGAAATTCGGCACCAAAGTTGCGAGTATTGAGGGCTGGCTCTCGCAGGAAGGACTGACGTGGGAAGACTGTGCGTATATCGGTGACGATAGAACAGACTGGGAATGCATGCAGAAATCAGATCTTCTGACTGTAACTCCAGCCAATGCACAGAGAATAATCAAGAAGATTGCAAATATTATCCTCACCAAGGACGGCGGCAGAGGAGCCATACGTGAATTCGCGGAAATGACACTCGATGCCCGCAGTATCGATGAGACGACGCTTCCATCGGCGTAAGTCTGAATCCATTCTACTATAATCATGCCCCACTCGGTTTAACCGAGTGGGGCTTTTAGGACCTACCCTTGACTTTTATAGATATATATGCTAATATGCGTCCAATAAAAGGGAATCTGACCCCATCTCCAATTCGGAGTAAAACAGTCAAAAACTCTTCAAAAATTAAAAAAATTAACTGAAATGAACAAAAAAATCCTTTTTGTAGGACGGGATGCCGCCAGTTCTGGCTGCTTCATCCGTCTGGCACCCGTGCTTGAAAAGCAGGGTTACACAGTAACCATGATGGTTGGTAATGGTAAGCCGCTTGCCGCCACTGATGATGACATTATAAATGCCGTGAAGTCTGCGGACTTAGTAGTGTCAGGCATGTCTTCATCTGCCGAACTTGCCAAACCGGAAGTTCTGGCGTGCCAAACAGCAAAAGAAGTGCATATACCGTTTGGCTTCTATGGAGATGTTCCGGAATGCTTTATGCGTGCGCGTGCAGGGGCATGGTTTGAACCATTTGCACTGCATGCAAATTTTTACTTCAGCGTAAACACTGAAGATGCACAGGCAGCAAAAGTAATCCTTCAGAACGCAAAGACGTTTGGCACCGGAAATCCGCTTCGCGAAGAATCGGCATTTCCAAAGTTTACACGCGAAGAAGTGCGTGAAAAACTCGGAGTATTGCCGGATGAAAAACTTATCCTCGTGCCTGGCGGTAAATTTGTAGCCGCAAATCTGGCTACATGGACAGTGGTAATGGATGCGCTGCACTGGTTAACAGCAGAAGGCGGAAAATTCCAACTCGTATTGACTACGCATCCGGGAGACAGACTTCCGTATTGCGTAGATTCGAGCACAGAAAAACCTGTTCAATGCTACGAAGAATTGATTTCCAACAGTCCTGTTTCGGTGGAGCTGGTTGCGCGGGAAGTTCTCACTACTACCGATATTGTTACTGGGGCAGACCTGGTGATTGATTACGGGGGCAGCACGAGTATCAATGCCGCATACCAAAGTGTTCCGCTGATTAGTTTGGGATTTGGAATCTGGCATAAGTTTTTCGAAAAGGAGAACGGCAAGATAACGATTCCTGAAGCTGTAGTAAAAGGTTTAGCAAGACCCGCTAATATGGAAAACATTACCGGCGCAATCCGGCAGATGTTGACACAGGAAGGGTTTGCCACAATGAAAGCGATTCAGCAGCAACTGTGTCCAAAACCGACAGAACAGGGTTTGGCGCTAAAGAAGATGGCAGAAGCAATAACAGAAATTCTGCAGTAATAAAGTTCTTTTTAAATGAGACAACCCGCAACATTTGTTGCGGGTTGATTTTTTTATACATTATCTCATCTGCATCACTTTCGACAGCGGTTTCGTGACGAATATCCAATAGGGGACGAAGCGGTGATTTACTCGCCATGACTTGAGGACTTCGAGATTCGCCTTGTAGATATTTTTAATTGATTTATTGCTCGTACCGCCTTCGCGCATCTTTACCATGAATCCGGGAATGTAGACGGATTTTATTTTGTGCACGTGCAGGAAGCGGAGCATCAGCTCATAGTCCGCGGCAATCGGGAGATCGAGGCGGAAGACACCGTACGCATTGTAGACGCTTTTTTTCACGAAGAAGCTCGGATGCGCCGGATGCCAGCCGGTTCGGAAGAGGCCCGCCCGATACGGCCGTGATTTCCAGACACGTTTGATCTTTGTGGTGTCGTGCTGATCGACGTATTCGAGATCGCCGTAGACGCATTCAACAGAAGAATCTTTTTGGAATTCTTTCATGACATCTGCTATCACGTGATTGTTGGCATAGAAATCATCACTGTTCAGGATGGCGACGACGTCACCGGTGGCGAGGCCGATGCCCTTGTTCATGGCATCATAAATGCCCTTGTCCTTCTCACTGACGACTTTGGCAATCTTGTCTCCGTATGAGCGGACGATGTCGAGCGTGTTGTCTTTCGAAAGGCCGTCGACGATGATGTATTCGATGTCAGGATACGTCTGCGAGATCACAGAATCGATGCTGTCTTTGATCGTGATTGCGCCGTTGTAGACAACGGTGATGATGGATATTTTCATAGCACTATTCTACACAATTTCTGATGAGAATACGAGAGGGTTTGAGAATAAAAAGTAATCTGCTAGATTTACCTATATATGGCTAACGAGTTTCAAAATCAGCTTGCAAAGGTTGTCATCCAAAGCTTGGAGAAAGCTTCGGCTGTGCATGACGGCCTCGGCGAGCGCGGACAAGAAATGGTGCAGAAGAATCAGTTCGGTGAGACGGCGCTCCGTGCCGACATCGAATGCGAGCGAGCGATTCTCGATTATTTGCGTGAGATGCAGATTCCGATCCGTGTTATTTCCGAAGAACATGGACAGGTGGATATCACTGACGATCCGCACTACTTGGGAATTCTCGACGGTCTCGATGGTTCCAACGTCTACCAGAGCACGCACGGAGCGGGAAGATATGGCACGATGTTCGGTATCTTTGCCAATCTCAATCCTCTCTATTCAGATTACACGGCGAGTGGCATCATGGAGCATTCATCAAAGAAAATGTTCACTGCAGTGAAGGGTGACGGTGCATTTGTCAGAGAAGGAGGGATGCAGACGCCGATGCATGCTTCCGGCCGGACTGAATTAGGCGCCGATACAAATATCTATATCGATGAGGCGTTCGATTTAAACAGAGAAACATTTTCAAAAAAACTGCAGGCGTGGAAACCTGCCACCCGCGAGTTTTCATCTGGTTCTTCAGCTATTCACTACGCCGATGTCGCGGCTGGTACGGCCGATCTCGCGCTCGAATGTACGCGGAAGAATAATCTCGAGATAGCTATTGCGTATGGACTCATTTCAGAAGCCGGGGGAGCAATGATAGATATCGAAGGGCAGCCGCTTGGTGATAAAAAATATCTCGAATTCGGGCAGACTGAAAAAATTCCGATCATCACGGCGGCGACGAGCGAACTGGCGCAGGTATTGCTTGCACACATAAAAAAATAAATCCCTCTGTTTCTACAGAGGGATTTTTCTTGCGAAGGATTGAGGAGTTAGCTTTTCTCAATCTCTTCTTTTATCTGCACATCAATGTATTGTGGAATTTCCAGCGGGGGAATCGTGATGCTGTTTCTTTCCTGTATCAGTTCCGAAAAAAGCTGCTCAATCTGATGGCTCGTATCGCGCATCACTTCAGTGAAGTCGCGGCCGCCAAGGATTATTTTGCCGTCTTCTTTCAGATTCTGCAGGTTCGGATTCGTCGCATCTTTTTTCACGCGCAAATCAACATCGTTTCCGTGTTCGCTTGCCTCTCCTACCCATTCGCTGCCGCGGGTATAACTATCCACATAATGCATGACGAGATAGGCGATGTCTGCTTCATTCAATTGCGAAGCATCCTTGCTGAGAAGCTCCTCGGTTTTTATGAGTGAACAGTGTCCAACAGAATCCGTAAGTTCGGCAACGTGTTCGCTGAAGCCGTGCGAGAGAATGGTCTCCGTCGAATAGGCGGAAATTTCTTCATCATACTGCTGCCATGTGATGCCACCAGGAGCAACTTTAATTTCACGCTCCTTTCTCTTCGAGAAATCGTGCAATGCGGCGGCTTCTTCCAGGTCCTGTATGGTCTTCGGCTGCAAGGATAAAAGTTTTCCCAGCTTCCGCACACGGGCAATCTCCACGGCGCAGTGTTCTGAGACGTTTCCCCAGTCACGCTTGCCATCGCGCTCTTCCCACAACCTTCCTTCATTTTTGTGGAGTGCGAATGCACGATGATGTTGTGTAATAAGTCGGCTGAAATATACCGTCTTTTTCGAGTCAAAATTTGTTTTTGTTTGATTTGTCAGTGTTTCCATTGTTTTTATGTTTTCAGGATAATGACATATTTTATATATTTTGTCCAGTATCTAGTGTGTGAAGATGATCTGGACCGTCTTCAGGATAATACCGAGATCGAGTAGGACGCTGCGGTGCTTCACATAGTAGAGATCATATTCGAATTTCTCGCGCGATTCCATGACGCTTCCGGCGTAGTGGAATTTGATCTGCGCCCAGCCCGTAAATCCCGGCTTCGTGGTGTGGCGGAGAAAATAATAGGGGATTTCTCGTTCAAGTTTCTCGACGAATTCCGGGCGCTCCGGCCGCGGACCGACGAGGGCGATGTCGCCCTTGAGCACGTTGTACATCTGCGGGATCTCATCGATATGGATCTTGCGGATGATCCGTCCGACGCGTGTCACACGCGCATCATTGCGCGTACTCCACTCGGCACCATTCTTCTCAGCATCGACTCTCATGGAGCGGAGTTTATAAATCGTGAATTCTTCACTGCGCCGGCCGGTTCGTCGATGTGAATAGATAACCGGTCGGCCGGATTCAAGTGCGATGGCGAGCATCGTGATGAGTACGAATGGAGCAGTGGCGATGAGGACGAGAGCGGCAATGATCCGATTGACTGCCGTGCTGAAGAGCCAGTAGCCGAAGCCTTCTTTTTTCGTGATGAGGCTCATGGCCCATTCTTCGCGTATCAGTTCGACGGGCACGCGGCCAAAGAGTTCTTCATATGCATCGCGGAGCGAGAAAATTTCAGCGTCGCGTACGTCGGCGAGCCCTGATAATTCTTCCGGAGTGTGCGTCTCGGTGATGATGACATCGGCACGCTCGAGCGTGGTGCGGGCGAGTGAAAATTTCTGCACGTTCTCGAATTGGGCGATGATGCGGCCGATGTAGGGATTCTGCGCGATCGTTCTGCAGAACGTGACGAATTGTGCGCTCTCTCCGATAACGACGATGGAGCGGACGAAGAATGATGTGAACAGTTTATAGAACAAACGTCGCCACAGGACGAGCATGCCGAATGCGCATGCCGCCGTGATGAGGAGCGTCAGTTTCGGCGCGATGCCGAAGTAAGGGAAGACGTAAAAGAGAAATCCGCCGACGATGATATTGATGCCGATCGCAATGGCGAGGAGACCGATGTTTCTCGGATTCGGATTGACATGCTTGATGTCGTAGAGATCGCAGATAAAAAGCACGACGAGCCAGATGAGAAACATGAGCATAAACGGTCCGGCAAGCGTGGTGAGTGATGCCCACTCATTTTCGACACCGAAACGGATCAGTACCATGAGCACAAAGGCGACGATGAGGGAAATACTGTCGCCTAAGAGGAGAATCAATTGCCGAGTTCTGGTCATAGTGCTGATTATATAGTGTTTTGAGCTTTTTTAAAACCGGCGGTGGCAGGTCACCGGAGCCAGAGCTTTTGGGCTCAATTTATAGTAGAATACTATCCGTATGTCAGATAGCCTGAACAGAGGTCTGAAAATCCGCCGAAATGTACTGATCGCAGGAATCGCTCTCCTCATCGGAGGAGGCATAGGTTTCGCGATCGGACATATAACTCGAGTCGTGACGACGTCGGTCTATTCCGTACGCGATACGAGCGAGCACTACAAATTCATCAAACCGCTCTTGGCGGTAAATAATGTCAGCAATGAGCCGTCTGACGGCTATCAAAAATTGTATGATGACGTCACTGCATTTATTTCAGAGAACACTCGATCCGGAGAGCACGCCTCAGTATTCTTTATCGACTACGGCCAAAACGGCGGACGCTTCACGATCAATCCGGATACGGGGTATGCACCAGCCAGCCTACTCAAAGTTGTGATTATGATTTCATATCTGAAGAAAGCGGAATCGGTGCCAGGCTTGCTCAACCAGTCCATTGTCTATGAGCAAAGCGTCCAATCCGCACTCGAGTCCATTCCCTTCGAATCGCCGACCCAGCTCCGCATCGGCCAATCGTATACGGTGCAGTATCTCATCGACAAGATGATTGCAGATTCCGATAACGGCGCGATGAATCTCTTGGCCAACACGATCGGCGATACGTATCTCAGCACAGTATACAAAGCACTCAGCCTGCCCGAGCCCGATCAATCTTCTAATTATACGATCTCGGCGAAGTCATATTCGCTCTTCTTTCGTATTCTCTACAATGCAACGTATCTGAACAACGATATGTCGGAGAAGGCAATCAGTATTCTCACGAAGGCGAAATTCGCCGATGGTCTCACTGCTCCGCTGCCGATCGGCACCGTCGTTGCGCATAAGTTCGGCGAGCACATCGATGGATCAGGCGCGCAAGTGACGGCAGTCGAGCTCCATGACTGTGGCCTGGTCTACTTGCCCAACAATCCATACTTCCTCTGCGTCATGACGCACGGCAAGACGCTTGAAGGAGACGAGCATATCATCCAAGGCGTGAGCGATCTGATTTATAAACAAGTTTCTCAGAAACCATCAGTCAAGAAATAAAGAGATGCGCGAAAGGTGTTTTTTCGGTATACTTGGCCCATGGAAATACCTGCTGCGGAAAAACTGGCACGCTTGGCTCGGCTCAAACTCTCAGCTGAGGAGCTTGCGAATCTGGCTTCTTCGATAGAGCCGATTTTGGGCTATGTCGGTCAGATTTCTGAAGTCTCAGTCGAAGCCGTACCTCGTCACGAATTGGTCAAGAATGTTCTGCGCGAAGATGTGGTGCAAAATGAAACTGGTGCATATACCGAGGCGCTCCTTAATTCTGCTCCGAAACAGAAAGATGGTTTCGTCCAAGTTCAGAAAATTTTGAATAACGAATGAATATCGATCTCGCTACACTGACAATAGAGCGTGCGCACGATGCATTTGCTCGTGGTGATTTCACGCCGCGCGACTTAGTTGCCGCGTATCTGGAGCGCATCAAAGAAAAGAATGCCGAGTGGAATGTCTACCGCGAAGTTTTTGAGGATGTGCTTCTGCTCGCTGATGCCGCAGGAAAGCGATTTGCCGACGGTACGGCAACGATGCTCACCGGAATTCCAATTGCGATCAAAGATAATATTTTATATAAGAATCATGCTGCAGGAGCTTCATCAAAAATTCTCGAAGGATATGTTGCGACATATACATCGAGCGCATTACAACGCTTGCTCGACGCCGGAGGTATCGTCCTTGGCCGTACAAACATGGACGAATTTGCCATGGGTTCCTCCACGGAGAACAGTGCATACGGTGTGACACATAATCCGCTCGATCCGTCACGCGTACCGGGCGGTTCATCCGGCGGTTCGTCAGCTGCAGTCGCGGGACATCTTGCATTGGCCGCGCTCGGCACTGACACCGGAGGCTCGATCCGCCAGCCTGCTGCATTTACCGGTACCGTCGGCATGTATCCGACGTACGGAACAATCTCTCGCTCAGGAATAATTGCGCTTGCATCGTCGCTCGATCAAATCGGTCCGATTACGCGGACAGTTCGCGATGCCGAAATCCTCATCGAATGCATGGCAGGATTTGATCCGCTTGATGCGACATCGCTGCCGGAATCTCTCCGTAGTCAATCTCATGCGCCGGCAAAAAAACGCTTGGGTATTCCGCGCGCATTTCTCGATACTGACGGTCTCGCACCGACAGTCCGTGACAATTTCTTGAAGGCAGTTGAGGCCCTCACTGGTGCAGGATATGAAATCGTCGATGTCACACTGCCGCTCGCCACACTCTCGCTCGCCGTGTACTACATTATTCAACCTGCCGAAGCATCATCGAACCTCGGACGCTATGATGGATTGCGTTATGGCAACCAGAAACTCGGCGCCGATCTTCTCGAGACATATGAGCGAACTCGCGGTGAAGGATTCGGTCCGGAAACGCGCCGCCGCATCATGCTCGGCACCTATGTTCTCTCGCACGGGTATTATGATGCGTACTACAACAAAGCGGTGAAAATGCGTGACGCGATCAAGAAAGAATTCGCCGAAGTTTTTCAAACCGTTGACGCTATTATCACACCGACCACTCCGTCAGCGGCATTCAAAATAGGGGAGAAGAGCGATCCACTCTCCATGTATCTCTCAGATATTTTTACTGTGCCTGCAAACATTGCCCAGATTCCGGCGATCTCTGTACCATCAGGCGTGGATGAAAACGGTCTCCCGCTCGGACTCCACATCATGGGTCCGGAGCTGCGCGAAGATATTGTGTTCGCTATCGCCAACGATTTCGAAAAACTGAAATAGAAGATTATTAGCGGCAGATGCGTTCAAATTCTTTTTTCAGGATCGCGACGTTCTGTTTTCTAAACAAAGATTTCCGCACTTGCGGCGCTTATTTTTGTTGAAACATTTACGTATGAAAGGTCGCTCGGGCTCACTGAAAAAAGAATTTGAACGCATCTGCCGCTCGGCGTTTTCCCTTTCATGAAAATTAGTTTCAACGTATACTATTTTATATGGCAGATGATGCACATCCAGCAGGTACGTGGCACGATACGGCGCTCCCGATAATTTTTATTATCGGAGTTGTCGCAGTGGTCGTCTATGGCTTCGCTGCTTTTTTTAATCCGACATTCCTCAGTCTCGACTATCTCTTCGGCAAGATTCTCCAAGGCGTCCATGCAGTCGTCTATTTCTTCCTCTATTATCAGTTCGGCTTCATCCTGAAGTTCGGCATTATTGTGCTCTCCGTGCTCATCATCGGGCTCATTACCTACCTCATCCTGCGCTTGCTTGAAATGGAAAAAGACCATGTCGACCATGTCTATCACAAGACTGACCACGGCGAACTTGAGCCAGTCGTGATCGAAGAGGGTACAGGCCCGATGCTCCGCACTGCACCTGCGCCGCATGAAGTGTTGCATGGTACGAAACCTGGATCGGTGAAGTGGGAGGAAGTGCTCGATGCCATTGCTACATCCAATCCTGCCGACTGGCGTCTGGCGATTATCGAAGCTGATACGATACTTGATGAATTGCTCGAGAATTCTGGCCTACCTGGAATGACGCTCGGCGAGCGTCTGACGAATGCCGACGAAGGCAATTTCCGGACGCTCCGCGATGCCTGGGACGCGCACATGGTCCGCAATAAGATTGCGCACCAAGGTTCGGATTTCGACATGACACATCGCGAGGCTCAGCAGACGATTACGCGGTACGAAAACGTTTTCCGCGAATTCGAGTATATCTAGAAGATATGCACTTCTCGTCCCTGGTACAGCCTAAATAATGCTATAATTAGTATTATCAGTTTAATCCATATATTCATATGAAAAACAATAACAACACAGTATGGATTGTACTCGGGCTCGTCATCGTAGCTCTAGTCCTCTTCTTCGCATTCAGAAATAAAAGCGGTCAGTCGGATCAGAGCGCAACTGACAATGACTCAGCCGTCGTAGAGCCAAGTGAAGATCTCTCAGACGGCAGCGTGAACGTCGGCGCACCAGCAGCATCGCTTTCGTACGCGCAGGCGCTCGTGAAGTATAAAGACGCACGCATCCAACTCGATGAGATGTGTCAGGCGACTCCGAATCGCGCCACGTATAAGAACGGCGCAACGATCATGATCGATAACCGTTCGCACTTGGGCCGTACACTCAAAATCGGCGGACCGCTGACGATCAAGCCGTGGAGTTTCAAGCTCGTGAAGCTCTCAACGCCAACAGTACCGGCAACTTGGTTGATCGACTGCGATACTCGCCAGAATGTCGGAACGATTTTGATCCAGAAATAACCTTTTTTCCTGAATCGAATATTCCCCAAAACGCCAAGGCGTCGCCTTGGCGTTTTCCCCATATTTTGCCCAGTTTTAAATGCTTGACTTACAAAGGGGCTTTGTATATACTCCTATCACTGTATGAGTAATAAGCAAAAGACACAATTCTGGCGGGAAAAGTAAGCACTTTCTTGTGTCTTACCTTCCGCCCAAATGGCGGTTTTTTGTTTGTAAAATTGACTGACTGACTGAACCTCGACAATTGAATTTCTACTGTCCCATACCGTGGCTAGCCGTCACGTTTGGGTCTTACCTGTTTGGGATAAGTAGTATTGTGTGAACGTGCCTTTCTCTCTTCACCGAGCGGAGAGGTATACGCGTGAATTCTGGCGGAAGCGGTTCCGAAGAATTTGCGAGCATCTTGAAAAAATGCAAACGCGCGAGTAATCGCGTGCAATGTGGTTTTCAAATTTCCTAATAGGAAATTAAGAGCATATGGTGGATGCCTAGACTCTAACAGGCGATGAAGGACGTAGCATGGCTGCGATAAGTTTCGGGGAGGTGCCTAGCAACCGTTAATCCGAAAATTTCCGAATGGGGAAACCTCATGGAGTAACCCTCCATGATCCGTACAACTAGTACGGATGCATACCCGGGGAAGTAAAACATTTCAGTACCCGGAGGAAAATAGAACAATTGTTATTCTCTAAGTAGCGGCGAGCGAAAAGAGAAGAGCCCAAACCACGTTGAAGATTTGCGGAATAATTTATTTATTTACATTGTTCCGTCAAATCTTCTACGTGGGGTTGTAGGGCGACTGCGATCGTTTAATCGAGGAAAGTTAAAAAATATGTGTATAGCCGAGAGTGCTGGAAAGCACTACCACAGAGGGTGATAGTCCCGTAGGCGAAATGCACATGTCTTTTCTGCAGTCGTTCCTGAGTACCTCAAGACACGAATGGCTTGAGGGAATCCGCCGGAACTAACCGGCAAGGCTAAATACAGTTAGAGATCGATAGTGAACTAGTACCGTGAGGGAAAGGTGAAAAGAACCCCGAAAGGGGAGTGAAATAGATCTGAAACCATATGTTTACAAAGAGTTGGAGAGGGCATCACACAGTGTGTGATGGAGGTTCTAGTTTCTAGTGACTAGTTGCTAGTGAAATTCGAGATTCGGATTTCCCTAGAAACTAGAACCTAGCTACTAGAACCTGACATCGCGCTTTGCGTGATGTCCTCGACAGCGTGCCTATTGAAGAATGAGCCAACGAGTTTATGTATACTGCAAGGCTAGGGAGCGAAATCTCCTGAGCCGTAGGGAAACCGAGTGTGAATAGCGCGATTCAGTAGTATGTATAAGACCCGAAGCAGGGTGAGCTACCCATGAGCAGGATGAAGTGCTGAGAAATCAGCATGGAGGTCCGAACCGGTATGTCGTACAACGCATTCGGATGACTTGTGGGTTGGAGTGAAAAGCTAATCGAACCCTGTAATAGCTGGTTCTCTCCGAAATAGCTTTAGGGCTAGCGTCATGTGTTCCTCTTGGGGGTAGAGCACTGGAAGGTTTCGACAGGGAGCAATCTCGCGAAACCTATCAAACTCCGAATACCAAGAGTTATAGTATGGCAGTTAGACTACGGGGGCTAAGCTCCGTCAGTCAAAAGGGAAACAGTCCAGATCTCTATTTAAGGTCCCTAAATTTATGCTAAGTGCATCTTAAGGATGTGGAATTTCTTAGACAATGAGGATGTTGGCTTAGAAGCAGCCATCATTTAAAGAAAGCGTAACAGCTCACTCATCAAGAGATTCCGCGCCGCAGATAATCGGGGCTAAGCATAATACCGAAACTGAGGGCTGTATGTGTCGCGAGACTCATACAGCGGTAGGAGAGTGTTCCGCTCTTTCTGATGGATAATCAGAATGTAGCTGTGAAGGCAAAGGCGTGAGCCATGCTGGAGCGTGCGGAAGTAAGAATGTTGGCACAAGTAACCGCAATATCCGTGAGATCCGGATACGTCGAAAGATCAAGGTTTCCTTGGCGATGTCAATCAGCCAAGGGTTAGTCGGGCCTAAGGGAATGGCGAAAGCCGCACCCGATGGACACATGGTTAATATTCCATGACTTCACCATTGTATGATGAGAGGACGGAGTGCTGTATCTATAGCTCATTATTGGATTTGAGTCAGCGTAGTGATTGTGCTGTGTAGGAAAATCCGCACAGAGCCGCAAGGCACACGAGAGTTACGATGAAAGTTTCAGGTTCGCCTGAGATGATTGTAGAGAGCGCGCTTCCCAGAAAATTTTCTAAGTATAATAGTGGTGGAACCGTACCGCAAACCGACACAGGTGATCAGGTCGAGTAGACCAAGACGAACGAGTGAGTGTTCCCCAAGGAACTCGG
>CALRCI010000004.1:0-13173 GCA_943354525.1 Candidatus Nomurabacteria bacterium
GAGGTAGCACTTATCGAGCCGACGGGGAACACTGCAATATCAAATACGTTGCCAATAGATCCGCCAGCTGGCGGACGCGAACACGAAGCAGGATACAAGATTGTTTCTTTTGCACCGACACCGAAGATGTCTACGTATCTCCTCGCATTCATCATCGGAGATTTCGAATGGATTGAGAAGAAAACGCGCTCTGGTGTGTTTGTACGCATCATGACCGTGCCTGGCAAGAAGCATCAGGCGAAGTTTTCACTTGATGTGACCGTGCGCTGTCTCGAATTCTATGAGAAATATTTCGGCATTCCATATCCGCTCAACACGCTCGACATGATTGCCATTCCGGATTTCTCATCGCTGGCTATGGAGAACTGGGGCGCGATTACGTTTCGTGAAATCGGATTGCTCGTCGATGAAGAACAGACATCTCTCTCGACGAAAGAAATGGTCGCCGAAGTCATTGCCCACGAACTCGCGCACCAGTGGTTCGGTAATCTCGTCACGATGGAGTGGTGGACGCATTTGTGGCTCAATGAAGGATTTGCCTCGTACATTCCGTACGTGGCGCTTAGCGAGCTTTTCCCCGAGTGGCATATGTGGGACAGATTTGCGACTGATACGGCGGCATTTGCGCTCAAACTCGATGCACTTAGACACACGCATCCGATCGAAGTCGAAGTCCATCATCCGAACGAAATCGGCGAAATTTTCGACGCCGTATCTTATCAAAAAGGCGCGACAGTCATCCGCATGCTCGCTGAATACCTTGGTGAGCGGGATTTCCGGGACGGTCTCCGTCATTATCTGAAAAAGCACAGCTTCAAAAATGCGAGCACGATTCATCTCTGGGACGCATTCGAGAAAATTTCCGGCAAGCCGGTGAAGAAGATGATGGTAATTTGGACTGGTAAATCCGGTTATCCAGTTGTCAGTATTTCTGAAAAGAATAAAGAATTACTTCTCACTCAGAAGCGATTTTTCTCGAGCGCCACAAGTTCAAAAAATATAAAAGATTCTACCGTGTGGCCGATTCCGCTTTCACTCACAACTGAGAGTGGTGAAAAGAAATTACCTTTAATGACAAGCAAGCAAGTGAGGAGTTCAACTCCTCACCAATCTTGGCTCAAATTAAATGCGCGGGAGGCGGGCATGTATCGCGTCGCATATAGCGAAGAGTTACTGGCGAAACTCGAAGCTCCGATACTCACAAAGAAACTTCCGGCAATTGATCGTCTCGGAATTATTCGTGAACTCTTCGCACTTTCCGAGGCGGGAATCGTACCGACGACGCGGACGCTTCACATGCTCCGGCTGTATAAAAACGAGACTGACCCCATCGTCTGGATCGAAATCGTATCGGGGCTTCGGTATCTCGGCAATCTCCTTTCAGGTACGAAAAGTGAAGAATCATTCCGAAACTATGCCCGTGAAATTCTCTCCGAAGTTGTTATTTCTGTCGGCTGGCAGGAGAAGAAAAGCGAATCACACAATCACACACTGCTTCGCCCGATGATTCTCGGCGCGGCATCATATTTCGGTGATGAAAAAGTTATTAAGACGGCAAAACAAAAATTTCTCGCTCGAAAGAAAAAAGCTATTCCGGCAGATATCAGAGGAATAATTTATGGCACGATTGCGAGAGAGGGAAGTGAGAAAGAATACAAAACATTGCTTGCTCTGTATCGTGCTGAAAGTCTGCACGAAGAAAAAAATAGAATTCTTTCCGCACTCGGCGCATTTCGTGACAAGAAGCTGCTTTCAAAAACGCTTGCACTCACCATGACTGATGAAGTCCGCATGCAGGATCGCAACGGCGCATTCGCGAGTGTACTGGTGAATATCCATGGCCGCGCACTCGCATGGAATTTCATCAAGAAAAACTGGAAGAAAATCGGCGAAGCCTACGGCGACGGCAATCATCTGCTTTCGCGCCTCATCGGCGTGCTCAATCGCCATACTACAGAGGCGGCGTACAACGACATCAAGAAATTCTTCCGTACGCATTCCGCTCCTGCCGCCGAACGCACCATCGACCAGACACTTGAACATATCGATTCCAATATTGTGTGGCTGAAACGCGACGGCACGGCAATCGGAGACTGGCTCAAAAAATAAAGGCAACTAGAGTTAGTTGCCTTTAAAAAAGTTCTGTCGTTCCCATTAGTCAGCGCAAAATCCGTTTTCCAAGAAAAATGGCTTGCACGGCTGCTCATACAAATGTCCGGAATCACGCATCGGGATGCTGCAACGCGCCGGCTCATCTTCGGTATGCCCTTTGCGGACGTACTCGATAATCGATTTGCGGACATATTCAATACATTCGCGCATGTCTGATTTTCCGGATTGTTTTTCAGCAGCAGTGAATGTCGCATTCCAGATTCTGGCGAATTCGATGCTGTGCTTGCTGGCGGTGGTAACAAGCTCATTGAATTTCGCTCCGAATGCGGAGTCTTTTGGATTGGTGTTGAGGAGTGCCACGAAACAGGTGAGCGCATCCTCGTGAATTTTGTCTGCCATGGTTTGGGGATTTATTTGCCCACAGTTTACCATAGGTGCAGATTTTGCGGCAAATGTCCGGGATATTGTGAAATTTAGCAGAGGGAGTACAATAGCCACATGAACAAAACCCTGAAGAAATCGCTCATCCTCGTCGTCCTGATACCGATTTTCCTGCTCCTCGTCCGCCATGCCTTCCGTCCGGAAGTCGGCAAAAATCCTGTGCGGGTAATCCAAACAGAAACGCCTACTACGTATCCAACGTTTGTGCAGACTTTAATTGCAGATTCACGTACTGGCAAAATTCAATCGTTCTCATATCAAGACCAGACTTATTATATGGTGACCAGTTTGTCGCAACTTCAAGGATCAGTTGGCAGTCGTCCAACAATTTATACTTCAACAGGAGAAACAGTCCAAGGATGTTCAGATGGCGGTCCGCAATATCAGGGTCCAATGTGTGTCGTTTCCATGCAGGCAACAAAGACGCTTGTCTGGCATACATCACAACCGACACCGAATGACTACTAAATGTATGTTAGAGTAGTTTCGTGACTTCAAAAGCATTTCAAAAGAAAATCTGGGATTTTTATAAGAAGAATAAGAGGGAATTGCCGTGGCGGAAGACACGAGATCCGTATCGTATTCTCGTGTCTGAAATTATGCTTCAGCAGACGCAGGTGGAGAGAGTAATTCCGAAGTACAAAGATTTCTTGAAGAAATTTTCAACGGTGGAAAAATTGGCAAAAGCGAAACAAAGCGAGGTGCTGAAACTTTGGCTCGGACTTGGTTATAATCGCCGTGCGCTCTATTTAAAACGTACGGCGGAAACTATTGTTTCCAAGCATAAAGGAAAATTTCCAAAGACCATTGTGGAACTTGAAGAATTACCGGGTGTCGGTCCATACACAGCAGGAGCGATTGCGACATTCGCATACAATCAATCGCACGTATTTATCGAGACGAATATTCGCAGTGTTTTTATCCATGAATTTTTCTCCCACCCCCTCCCGGCCTCCCCCTCAGGCAGGGGGAGAGGAAATGCAAAAGTTTCAGATAATCAATTATTGCCATTGATTGAAAAAACTCTTGATCAAAAGAATCCGAGAGAATGGTATGGGGCACTCATGGATTACGGTTCGTTCTTGAAAAAGACCAATCCGAATCCGAGCAAGCGAAGCAAACACCATGTCACACAATCCAAATTTAAGGGTTCGGCGAGAGAACTGCGCGGACGGATTCTGAAAACGGTGAGTGAGAAGCCGATGACAGAATCCCAAATTCTGAAATTATGCGCTGCCGATGTACGAACCACAGAGATATTGAGAAGCTTGGTCCGGGAAGGATTCTTGGCGAAAAATAGAAATATTTTTTCTATTTCAGCTTGAATTTCAAGGGTTAATTTTGCCAAGGACTACCCTTGGCGTTTTTGTATTTTTCTGGGGATAACTCAATTTACCGATTTTTCGCGGGGTGTATACTGTAGCCTTATGAAGAAGACGGCAAAAAAAGAAGTGACCATCCAAGACCTTGCGGATATCATCCAGAAGGTTAATACCAATACCCTCAAGGTGATTAAGGAGGTGGCTAGCTCTTTGGGTGGTAAGATTAAGGACTTAGATGTACGCCTTCAAACCTCAGAACAAAAGTTTGACCGAACGATAAAAAAACTGGATATCAAGATTGAGAATTTGGCAGTCAGCACGGCTCGCGGATTTCAAGCAGTTGATGTTCGATTCGGACAAGTTGATAAAAAATTCGAAGACATGGAAGAAGGGATGAAAGCTATTCGTCGCGACATTTTAAATATGGATGATCGATTTGTATCTCGATTCGCACTCGATGAACACACCCGCCGATACCGGCATGTCGAAAATAAAGAAAAGACAAAATAAAAACCCGCAAACATATGTTTGCGGGTTTTTATAATCCCAAAGATTTCAAAAATGTTTTTAATTCAGGGCTCGTCAGTTTGCGGAGCGCGCCGGGTTTCAGTGTGCCGAGTTTGATGTTCATGACACGGATGCGTTTGAGCGAGGAGACATGATAATTTAATTTCTCGCACATGCGACGGATCTGACGATTCTTGCCTTCGGTGAGAATGATGGAGAATTTATCGGTGTTGATGCGCTTCACGACTGCCGGACGAGTCGTGTAGTCTCCAATGTCGACACCGCGGGCAAGTTTGCGGAGATCGCCTTCACGGATATCTTTGTCGACGGTGACCTCATATTCTTTCTCATGATAGAAACTCGGTTCAAGCAGTGGTTTCGTGATACGGCCGTCGTTTGAGAGAAGGATGAGTCCGGTGGAATCTTTGTCGAGGCGGCCTTGGGGAACGACATTCTCAGGCAGGTGCAATGTGTCGACAATATCTTTTTCTCCCTCACTCTTGTTTGTCGTCACGATGCCGGCAGGCTTGTGATAGGCATAATACGCATATGAAAAATTCTTTGGACGATTGAGCGTGATCTCGTCAGTTTCTTTGACTCGCTCGCCAAGCACAGCTTTCTTGCCATTCACAAAAACTTTGCCGAGGGCGATGAGCCGATCAGCTTCACGGCGGCTGGCAATGCCTCGAGCGGCCATGGCGGCGTTGATGCGGAGTGTTTGCATACTATGTTAGCGGTCAGTGAGTCGTCCGGCGACGAATGTGCCATATCCGACGATGATGGCGATGAGCATGAAATATGTCTGGTAGGACACAAATGAGAGCATGAGGATACCAAATGCTGGAGCAATGACATAGGCAAGCGGGTGCATTGCGCGGTAGATCGAGATTACTCCCGGCTCAGAATCAGAAATACATTTGAAGAAATATGTGTCGGCCATGACCTGTACCGTGGCCGCACCGACGCGGGTAAGAAAGAGCGCGAGTGCGAATAGGGCAATACTGTGGCTCGTAATGAGCGCGAAACCGGCAGTGGCGAGTCCGATGAGGAGAAAACTGCTCTCGAGAAGCTTCTTCTCGCCGCGCGTATCGGAAAGTTTACCGAGCGGATATTGCAGTAGTACGAACGGCGCGAGCATGATCGTGAAGATGAGGCCGATTGATTTCCAGTCATAGCCCATGACCGTGTGTAGATACGGAGCAGAGAAGATAACCATCGAGGCGAAGAAGAATTGTAGCAGGAAATTGATGCTGACGATGCGACGTAGATCGCGATGCGTGCGGATTTTTCTCCATGAGGTAAGTATCGGCAGGTGCGTATATACGCTATCTTTGAATTTACGCAGAAAGAGTATCGACAGCATGAGTGCCAACAGGACGGCAAATGAGGCAAAGAGATAGATGCCATGATATCCGAAGCTCGCGATGATAACACCGGCAGCAAACGGCGAAAGCATCCAAGCGAGATTCGTCGTGGTGAGATAGAGCCCACGAGTCTTGCCCGTCGCAGTATCTTTCGAGAAATGTTCGACGAAAATATCGAGCGCGATAATGCCGACATTATTCGCCATGACGTAGAGGATGAACGAGAGCGAGATGATACATGGAGAATCAGAAAGTCGCAGTCCAGAGAGTGCGATGAGCAGTCCGAAAAACGTCAGCAGTATGATTCGCGCATTGCCGATTTTCTTCTCGAGGAATGGTACCAGTTCGAGCACGATGAGGGAGAGGACTGCGCCGATGGCAAACAGCGCACTTGCCATATGAGCGCCCACAATCGTGCCGAGAAATGTTGAGTTTACGTACGAGGCCAGCGCAGCCGATAATGCAAAGACAAAACTGACACTATAGACTCGCGGAAGTGGATTTTTCATATCTCAATTATACAGAGAGCAGAACAGGAATAATCAGCGGACGCTTGGCTGTCTTTTGGAAGAGAAATTTCGAGAGATTCTCGCCGAGCGTGCCCTTGATGGCATCGAAGTCAATCGGGTTCTGACGCGCCGCGCCGTCTTCGATCGTCTTTTTGATGATGTGACGCGCTTCGCGGAGGAGATCCTGAGATTCTTTGAGATAGACGAATCCGCGGGAGATGATGTCGGGAGATTTGCGGAGCTTGCCGGTGGCCGTATCGACAGTTGCGACGACGACGAACATGCCGTCTTCGGCGAGCATTTGGCGATCACGAATGACGACTTCCTGTTCATCGCCGACGGAGAATCCATCAACCATCATCGGACCGGCCGGAGCTTTTTCTTTGCGAACGGTAATTTTCTTGCCGCCGTCTACGATTTCAATGATCGAGCCGTTGTCGGGAATGACGATATGATCTTCGGGCATGCCGAGATCCATGGCAAGTTCCTTGTGGAGTTCGAGGTGATAGTGGTGGCCGTGAATCGGAATGAAGAAGCGAGGATGCGTTTTGCGGTGCAGCCAACGAATGTCTTCTTTGTTGCCGTGGCCGGTCGCGTGGACGAAATCTTCACCCGGCGTGCGGTAACTGATGATTTTCAATCCTTGGCGTGAGAGACCGTCTTTCATTTTCTGTACGGCACGTTCATTGCCAGGCACGATTGAGGCCGAGAGAATGACGGTGTCGCCTTTCTTCAGAGCGAAACGCTTGTCAGTCTTGTTCGCGGCGCGGTTGAGTCCGGAGAATTCTTCACCTTGGCCGCCGGTCGTGAGTACGATGAGTTTTCCTGGGGGGTAATTTTCGATTTGATCCATCGGGACAAGCGTATCTTTTTTCGGAGTATACAGCCCAGCTTCGATGGCGACTTCGATGTTGGCTTTCATGGAACGGCCATTCAAGACGACTTTCTTACCGAGCATTTCAGCAATCTGCATGACTTTGATGAGGCGGCTGATGTGCGATGCAAAGGCGGCGATGATGATGCGTCCGTGCACACGGCGAATAATATTTTCCAGTCCTTGATGCACTTTGATTTCCGGCAGTGCGAAGCCCTCGTTCTCGATGTTGGTCGAGTCAGTCATGAGGAGGAGGACATTGGCGTCGTCGAAAATTTTATACGCTTCTTCTTCTTCGGCCGAGACGACACCATCTACCTGATCGAGTTTGTAGTCGCCGGGAGTGACAATCCAGCCGTAGGGAGTTTCAATGATGATGCCCATCGAATCAGGAATTGTGTGCGTGACGCCGAAGAATCGAACGCGGATATTACCGCACATGATGACGTCGTTCTTCTCGACAACCTGTACATTGAGCGGCGGGAGATGCGGGAATTCGCTCTGACGCTTCTTCATCATGAGAATGGAGAGATTGCGCGAGTAGAGTGGAGGATTACCGATGCGATCCATGACAAGCGGAATGCCACCGATGTGGTCGAGGTGGCCGTGCGTGACGAGCATGGCGCGAATCTTGCCCTTGCGCTCTTCGAGGTAGCGTGTGTTCGGGATCTGGTAGTCGATGCCGGGAGTGTCGCCGTTTGCGAAGAACATGCCGGCATCGACGACGATAATGTCGTCGCCGATTTCAATGGCCGTCATGTTCTTGCCGATTTCTTCGACGCCGCCGAGCGGAATGATGCGGACGACGCCGGGTGCCGGAGCGGGAATTTTTGAAGTTAATTTCGGGCGCGTACTTTCATCAGTCGTTGATACGGCGCGTGGCGCGCGCGAAACACGCTTGCCTTTGAATTTGGAGTACTGGAAGGTGCTGCTGGTCGGACGATCACGACGATCTGTCGGACGGGGACTGCGATTTCCGTGATTCGGATTTCGTGCAGGTCCTCCGCCATGGCGTTGCGGATGCGGATGTGCGTGTGGCGTAGGCTGCGATGGCTTCTTCATCTCTGATTTATCGACGAGCGAATCGAGGATCGCGCCTAATGGTGATTTGGAATGCTTGGATTGAGGCATAGACAGTAAGTAATTAGTAGTAAATAGAAAATAGAGAATTTGAAATTATTTCTCTGATTTTTTTAGAAATATTTTCCAGACAGAATCAGTCTCACGATACCACGTATAGACATTGGCGAATCGGTCGGAAGGGTTAGTAATATGGTCGAGCGTAATGCCGTTGATGTCATCGCGCACAGCATAAATGAAATCCGGACTGTAGACGAATACTGCCGGCGCATCAGAGACTACCTGATTGACGAACGAGAGATAGAGTTTCGTACGCGCATCTGCATCGAGTGTCTCGCCGGCTTTCTCGAGGAATGTATCAGCGCGGGCCGATGTATACATGGCGATATTGAGTCCCGGATCAGTGCGCTCACTTGAATGCCAGAAGGCGTAGAGGTCGGCTTCGTGGCTGATGACTTCGCCGAAGAATAGAGCGTCGTATTTGCGTGGACGGATGATGGTCTGATTGAGAGAACCCATGTCGTAGATTTTCACATCTACCGTAATGCCGATCGTGGCAAGTTCATCACGAATCAAGTATGCGGCACCTTTGAGCTCGGGATCGTCGGAAGTCGACAGCGAGAAGGAAAGCGGAGCGCTCGCAGATTTCTTCGTCTTCTTGATGAGAACGCCGCTGGCATTCTTCGTCCATCCAGCTTTGGCGAGGACGGCAAGCGCACCTTCTGGATCCGGTGCTGGGACAGCGCCTGAAATCTCCTCTACGGGCAGGACGTGCGGCGGAATCGGACCGGCGACAGGTACGCCGTAGCCTCTGAGCACTTCAGCGATGATTTTATTCTTGTCGATCGTCATATCGATGGCTTGCAGGATGTGCTTGTCAGTGAAGATCGGAGCCTGGCTTTGGTTCACGAAAAATCCAAAAACGCGCGGCAGGGTCGTGGTGATGAGACGCGCACCGCTTTTCTTGAGCGTATCGGCTGATTCAGGAGACACGGCGTTGACCGCATCAACAGTGTTGCTCTGCCATCCAGCAACCGCACTTGCTTCGTCATCGTAGAATTTCAGCACAAGGGTCTGCAGATACGGTTTGCCGAGCGCGAAGTGATTGAATGCGCGGAGCGTATATGAGGATGGCAAACCGCTGCCGGTGTTCTTAATGCTCGAGACGGCATACGGTCCGGAGCCGACGGCGTTGATATTGAGATCGGAGAGGCCGAATTGTTCGGGAGTGAGTTTGCTCCAGAGATGTTCGGGCAGGATGCCAATTGTCGTCGTATCGAGGAATCCGGCGTAGCGTTTGCGGAGCGCAAATGTCACCGTGTGTGCGTCTGGTGCGGCGACCGTGACACCATCCCAATTCACTTTCTTCGGACTCTTCACGAGATCATCTTTGGCCATCGTAATTGTGTACAGAACATCAGCTGAAGTAAGCGGCTTGCCGTCGTGGAACGTGAGATGATCACGGAGTGTAAACGTGTACGTCAGGCCGTCAGCCGAAACCGCATATTCAGACGCGAGATCGGGCACGAGCGTACCATCAGGCATGCGGCGCATGAGGCCTGAATAGACGAGCGCGGAGAGGCTTCGATCGGCATCAGAGAGTGCGAGGACTGGATTGACGAAGCGGGGGGTGCCGACAACGCCTTCAGTCCAGGTGCCGCCGTAGGCTGGCGTATCTACCATGAAATGCTTGTTTACTTTGTAGAACACCATCAGCGTGGAGAGCACGAATGCGCCGAGCAAGATTGAGAAAAACACCCACTCACGCTTGGTGAATGTGTGTACGACGCGGATCAATTCCGCTCGTGTCGGGAGAATTTTTGAAAATACTTTTTTGATGTTGTTCATAAAAGGGCACAACCCTCACGGAGAGAGCTACGCGAAAATCGTGGCGAATGTCGCGACTGCGAACAAAATGCCAATGACGATGGTTGCGATGAAGAGGAACTTTTCACTGCCGCGGCGCGTATGGAAGGCGACATCACTGTCACCACCGCCGAATGCACCACCCAAGGAAGCTCCCGACTGCTGAAGCAGGATCGAGACGATGAGGAGGACTGAGAGGGCTATTTCGATATATGGCAGTGCTTTGAGCAAGCTGTGCATGCCACGAGTATGCCAGAAAAGCCCTAAATTTGCAAATTTCTCGCCAAGGCGTCGCCTTGGCGTTATCCACAGATTTCTCAATTTTTGCCAAGGCTACGCCTTGGCAAAAAGGGGATATTCGAGGGTCTTTACTTTTCCTATTAAAAGCATAGGATGTCAATAAATATATAAAATTTTCTAAAAACTAAAAACAATCAACATGAAAAAAGGAAATTCAAACGAAGGCAATACCGGATCTGCCTATGCAAAAGCCGGTGTGAATTATGACGACGTTGATCCGTACAAGCTTATGGCTCAAGAGTGCGCTAAACAAACTTCCGAAGTAGTTGGTAATCCGCTGATGTTATTTGTAGAAGACGGAACTTCTCGCGGAGAAAGCGCATTTCTCATGGGGTACAAAGGCCGATACTTCGCCACAGTCATCGAAGGACTCGGCAGCAAGAATCTGGTGGCTGACAAAATGGAAGAACTGACGGGTAAATGTTTTTACGGTCCAATTGCGCAAGATACTATAGCAATGATTGTCAATGACATGATTACGGTTAATGCATTACCGGTTGTTATCACGCAGCATATTGATATGGGCAATGATGACTTCTTCAAAAAGTTTCCGAAAAAAGCAAAGAAACTTGCACTCGGCTGGCGGGATGCATGTATTGATTCAGGCGCCGTGTGGGGTCCCGGAGAAACTGCCGTACTCAAAGGCATTATCATACCCGATACAATTTCACTTTCCGGTTCAGCATTCGGATTTCTCGATCCGAAGAATAAGATTGAGGAATCGAAAATTTGTGCAGGTGATGTGATTGTGTGCGTGGAAAGCTCAGGCATTCATGCCAACGGACTTTCGCTGGCGCGTAAAATTGCAGAGGGTTTGCCAAAAGGATATCTGACCAATGTCTATGGCGGTAAATTTTTTGGTGAATTGCTTTTGAAACCCACGCACATTTATGTACCCTTCATGAAAGAATGTATGAAGAGGAACGTTGACCCGCATTATGCCGTAAATGTTACAGGGCATGGTCTTCGTAAGTTCATGCGACCAAACATTCCGTTCCAGTATGTTTTAGACAATGTATTGCAAAACGTGCATCCGGAATTTAAATTCATTCAGGAGCATGGAAACGTGAGTGATGAAGATATGCTGGGAACGTTCAATATGGGTGTCGGATTTGCGCTCTATGTTTCTCCAAATGACGCAGGTGAAGTCATTGCGGCCGCAAAACAGTGCGGACTTAATGCATGGATTGGCGGACATGTAAGAGAAGCGAGAGATAACAAAAAAGAAGTAATTGTTATGGAACGCAGTGTCACCTTCAGTGAAGAGTCGATGACTATTCGCGCATAATGCTTTTTCATTACATTTTTAACAAAAGAGCTTCGAAATTCGAAGCTCTTTTTCTATTGTTTTACCCAGAAATTTGGTATACTAGCTAGGTAGTTTTATCACCTATTAGGGGGCTTATTTTTTTAATTTTTATGGCAGACAAAGACAAGAAACCGGCTCGAAAAGAAGGCTCATACAGCGCCGAAGATATCTCAGTCCTCGAAGGTCTCGAACCAGTCCGACGCCGTCCCGGCATGTACATCGGCTCAACCGGTCCCGACGGTCTCCACCATCTCGTGTGGGAAATTTTTGATAACTCGCGCGATGAGGCGATGGGCGGATTTTGTAATCACATCGAAGTTGCACTTCTTCCAGAGAATCGCGTGCGCGTCGTGGACAATGGCCGCGGTATTCCCGTTGATATCCACTCGAAGACCAAAGTCTCTGCACTCGAGACGATTATGACGACACTGCACGCCGGTGGTAAATTCGGCGGCGAAGGCTACAAAGTTTCCGGCGGTCTCCACGGCGTTGGCGCATCAGTTGTGAATGCGCTCTCGGTCTATACTCGCGCACTCGTTCACAAAGACGGCGGCGTCTACGTCCAGGAATATTCCAAAGGCAAGAAAAAAGCCGCAGTGAAGAAAATCGGTTCGACGAAGAAGAACGGTACGATTATCACCTTCGAACCTGACGCAGAAATTTTCAAAGAGGGAACTGAATTCAATCTCTCGACGATCATCAATCACCTCCGCCAGCAGGCGTATCTCGTGAAGGGTTTGAAAATCGATGTACTTGATGCGCGCGGCGTCGACCCTGATACGGATTTTGATAACGGATTTTATCTCGCCGAGGAAGGACTCAATATCCCATCGTACTCATTCTATTTCGAAGGCGGTCTCGCATCGCTCGTGAAATATTACAATCGCGGACAGAAAGTCGTGCAGGATAATCTCTTCTATGTCGAAAAAGAACTCGACAATGTCGGCGTGGAAATTTCGCTTCAATATATAGACGATATCGGTACGAAGATCGTGCCATTCGCAAACAACATCTACACTGCCGAAGGCGGTACGCATGTGACTGGTTTCAAAACTGCGCTCACGCGTTTGCTCAACACGTACGGCAAGAAAAATAATTTCATCAAAGAAGCTGATGGCGGATTTACTGGCGACGACGTGCTCGAAGGTCTCACGGCCGTTATCTCGGTGAAGCTCCGCGAAATCCAATTCGAAGGCCAGACGAAGGCGAAACTCGGTTCGATGGAAGCGCAGGGCGCAGTTGCGACCGTCTTCGGCGAAGCATTTGAGAACTTCCTCGAAGAACACCCAGACGATGCGAAGGGAATCATCAACAAAGCCATTCTCGCCGTTCGTGCCCGCAAAGCTGCAAAAGCTGCGAAAGATTCTATTCTCCGCAAAGGCGCGCTCGAAGGCATGACATTGCCGGGCAAACTCGCCGACTGTCAGACTAAAGATGCTGCAGAATCCGAGCTCTTCATCGTAGAAGGAGACTCGGCAGGCGGTACGGC
>CALRCI010000004.1:13183-24796 GCA_943354525.1 Candidatus Nomurabacteria bacterium
CGGCGAAGACCGGCCGCGATCGCAGCACTCAAGCGATTCTCCCGCTTCGTGGAAAAATTCTCAACATCGAACGCGCACGTCTCGATCGCATGCTCGCCTCCGAGCAGATCAAAAACCTCGTCGTGGCCATGGGCACGGCGATTGGCGACACGTTCGACATCGAGAAACTTCGCTATCACAAAATCATCATCGCGACCGATGCCGACGTGGACGGCGCGCACATCCGTACGCTTATCCTCACGCTTTTCTATCGCTACTTCAAACCGCTTCTCGACGGAGGATTTATTTACATCGCCCAGCCGCCGCTCTACAAGATCAAGAAAGGCAAGGAAATTTTCTATGCATATTCTGACGAAGAGAAATTCGGAATTACGGGCAATGTCGCACCTGACGTCATTGAAGAAACTGATGAATCAGAGTCTGAAACTGAAGAAGCCGAAGAAGTTACGAAATTAAAATCTGCCAAAATCCACATCCAGCGTTACAAAGGTCTCGGTGAAATGAACGCCGAAGAGCTCTGGGAGACGACCATGGATCCGGCGCGCCGCATTCTCAAGCAAGTTGCCATCAACGACGCGGCTGAAGCCGACAAAGTCTTCGATATGCTTATGGGCTCCGACGTCGCTCCGCGCAAATCGTTCATCCAAACGCATGCGAAGATGGCGGAGCTAGATATATAAAAAATCCCCAAAACATCAAGTGTTCTGGGGTTCTTGTTTTGCAACAGAAGATTATTCTTTACTGTCTATCTTCTTTAAAGAAAGAAGTTTTTCATCAGCAGCAATTTGTTGCGATTTTTCTCGAAAGATAATTTTGGCACTGGTGAGCGGAACGTAGGCAATGCCGGATTCATCTCTTCCGTCCCTATAATTAAAGCTGTAAAGCTTGGCGGTAAGGAACATCCCTGTTAGTAATCCGATTCGGTCAAAATGCGTTCCTCCTTTCTTGCCAAACTTACGTAACGTAAAGTCCACGTTCTGTCTGGCTGAGTAGCCTTTCTTTTTTGTATTCTCCGGAGATACTTTGGCTAAGTGACTTTTTTTCTTACCTTTTAGCATGTATTCCGGTCCTCCATCGAATAACTTTTTCGGACGCTTTTCTTTAATACTTCTCTCATCTTCTTCGGCTACCTGCCGGAGATGGTATTTGCGAGCGGCGTCGTCGGCATAGGAACGGAGAAAAATACTTCCTTTAGTGTATTTTTTCAGGTTCACGGCATGGTTTGAACCATGCCGTGAAATCTCATTTTTCTTCAGGTTTCTTGTTAGTTGCACAATGTAGTAGTCAGTGAAGAGTTGCTTTACACGGGCATTATTGAGATGCACTGCTGTATCAAGTTCATGTTGGTGATATTTTCGCCATGACTTTTTGCCGCATTCAGGACAACTGAATCCCAAGGATTTTAATACATCATCTTTGAGTGTAATTGTTTCGTTTAACAGAGTGCCGCAATTGGGACGCGTACAGGTAATGCCTGTTTGGAATATTAGTTTCATCGTTTTAATTTTTTCTGACTATACGCTCCTCGGGGCGAAAAATCAAATAGAAAATTGCCGAGGGTAGTCCTAGGCAATTTTGCGGTGAGTCGTGTTAGTTGAGTGTCTTGGCGTCGATTTCCTGTTTGAGCCGCTCCATGAATGATTCGAGTGTGATGCCTTCGAGCTTCTCCGTGCGTGCTTCGACAGTGATGCAGTTCGCGTCCTTCTCCTTGTCGCCGATGACGATGACGTAGGGAGTTTTTTGATTTTTTGCTTCGCGGATTTTCTTGCCCATGGAATCTTTGCCCAGATCCAGTTCCACACGAATATCATTCGATGTGAGTTTGTCAAAAATTTCTTTTGCATACAGAGCGTGATTGTCGTTGACCGGTACGATGACGACTTGCGTCGGTGCGAGCCACGTCGGGAAATTGCCGGCCGTGTGTTCAATGAGCACTGAGAGGAATCGCTCAATCGAGCCCATGATGGCGGCGTGAATCATCACGATCCGTTCATGTTCGCCCTTCTCATTGATGCAGAAGAGATCGAATCGCTCCGGCATGTTCATGTCGAGTTGGATTGTCGCGACTTGCCATTCTCGTCCGAGAGAATCTTTGGCCATGAAATCTATTTTCGGACCATAAAATGCGGCCTCGCCGAGCGCTTCGATGGGTGTACCTCCTTTGGCGATGATCAGATTGCGTAATTCGCCTTCGGCTTGGTTCCAAATTTCGGTAGTGCCGAGGTACGCTGACATATTTTCGGGATCATGGAGTGAAAGGCGCGGGACAAGCGTAAATCCGAATGCGCCATAGAATGCCGCCACGATGTCGTACACTGCAGCCATTTCTGTAGTGGCTTGATTCGTACGGCAGAACACATGCGCATCATCTTGCGTGATTGAGCGGACGCGCGAGAGTCCAGAAAGTTCGCCGGATTGTTCGTCGCGATAGACTTTGGTCGTCGAGGCATAGCGCTCGGGCATGTCGCGATAGCTCCATTGCTTGCGGGCGAAGATCTGCGTGTGATGCGGACAGTTCATTGGCTTCATAGCGAATTCATGGCCTTCGCGCGTCGTGATCCGGAAAAGATCGTCTTTGAATTTATCCCAATGTCCGCTCGCCTCGTATAATTCTTTCTTCGTGATATGCGGAATGTCGACGCGGACGTAGCCGGCCTTCTTCCGAAGTTCCCAGACAAAGCCGTCGAGAAGATCACGGATGAGCGTGCCGCGCGGAGTCCAGAGCGGCAGTCCGGCGCCGACGAGTTCGGAAAATGTGAAGAGGTCAAGTTCGCGGCCGAGCTTCTTGTGGTCGCGTGCCTTGGCTTCTTCGCGTCCGGCAATATATGTATCGAGATCCGCTTTCGTCGCGAATGCCAGTCCGTAAATACGCGTGAGCATCTTGTTCTTCTCATCTCCGCGCCAGTACGCGCCGGCGACACGGTCGAGTTTGAACGAGTCCGCAGGAATTTCTGCGGCAGGATTTTCGGCATGTCCGCCGCGGCAGAGATCTTCGAAACCACCACAACTATAGAGCGTGATAGTTTCACCACGGTCGGCGATTTCATTGATGAGTTCAAGTTTGTAGACGTTGCCGGCGAAAATTTCTCGTGCTTCATCAACTGATACTTCACGATGGGTGAATGTTGTCCACTTCGGAAGATTTTTGCGCATACTTTTCTCGAATTTTACAAGATTTTCGTCAGCCACTTTTTCTGCACCGAAATCGATGTCGTAATAAAATCCGTTATCGACAGCCGGACCGAGAGTCAGCTGTGCTTCCGGATACTGCTCCTTCACTGCTTGTGCGAGCAGATGGGCGAGCGTGTGGCGGATGTGTTCGAGTTTATTCGTTTCCATATAGGAGAAATGTACCATATCAGCCCTGATTTTTAAAGTATTGTGTTTGTCGTGAGTTAGGACTATGATAATTAAAAATCAAATCATATGGATCTGTTAAACTCACCTTATTTCTGGCTCGTAATTGCTATTTCGATCATTGGCATCATCTATCTCGAAACAAGAAAAATTCGTCGCGGCAAATCTACCTTTACCAATCCGTATCGTTCAGAAATCTTTTTACCAAGCGATTTGAAATCTCTGGTAGCTCGAATGAAGAATGTTTCCGGCTCTGCCAAGTCGTACGAATTGGCAAAAATGATATTGGCGCATCAGCAGGTGACCGAAGATATACTCTGGACGGTGTATCAGAATGCTCGTCATCAAGGTCCCGATGACCCTGCATTGACGGCACTGTGGCGCATCAAATCCGGTGAATACTACACCGGAGGCAGGCAGGTACCTTCGATTTCACGCATGAAGGGCAAAAAACGAAATACCGAACGTTCTTTCCTGGGGGAATTTTTCAAAGGACTCATCCGTTTTTGGAAAAAGCCGAAAAAAGAAAAAAATAAGCAATGACAATCACTTGGGAGTTGAACTCCCAAGTGATTTTATATTTTCTTCATCTTCTCGATGATAATGCTCTTCTCCCCGTTACGTTCCGAGACCGTTCCCGACATTGCGACGACTTGATCTACCGCTGGTTCGAATTCGAGTTTGGTGAGCGTTTTTGGAAATACGACTGCTTCAATCGTGCCGGTGAAGTCGGCGAATTTCAGGAACATCATACGGTCATTGTTTTTCGTCATGACAATCTTCGCTTCTTCGATAATGCCAGCAGAAGTAATTTCACGACCCTTGCCGAGATCATCACGAATGTTCTTCACCGTCGTGCCGAATTTTTCGATCTTGTCGCGGATACGGTCGAGCGGATGGCCGGAGACGTAGAGGCCGAGCAATTCTTTTTCCCAGAGCAGTTTGTCTTCATTTGTTGCCGGATCTGATTCGCGGAGTGTGAGTGACGAATGTCCGGCGAGGTCGCCGAAGAGCGAGGTCTGGCTCGTGTTGTTGGATTCTTTGTTGTAGGCGAGCAGTGTTTCCATATTGGCGAGTACTGTGCCGCGCTCGCCAAAGGCATCGAGTGCCCCGGATTTCGTCAGCGCTTCAAGTGATTTCTTATTGAGGTTCTTATGTTTGATACGTTCGAGGAAATTTGCGAGTGATTCGAAACGGCCTCCGCCAGCTGGCGGACTTTTGCGTTCGGCCACAATCGCGTCAGAAATATCCGTACCGAGATTTTTCACGGTGTAGAGTCCGAAGCGAATCGTACCTTTCTGCTCAGCGTTGCGCGTTTCAATCACAGTAAATCCTCCAAAGCTTTCGTTCACGTCCGGCGGTAGCACAGTGATGAGCATCTTCTTGCATTCGGTGATGATTTCAGAAATTTTTTCCACGTCGCCGGATTCAGCCGAGAGAATTGCGCACATGTATTCGACGGGGAAGTTGGCCTTCATGTATGCCGTCTGATATGCGACGAGACCATACGACGCTGCGTGCGCCTTGTTGAATCCATACGCGGCAAATGGCTCGATAAGCTCCCAGAGTTCTTTGGCTTTTGCCGATGTCAGACCGTTCTTGATGAAGCCTTCAAGCAGTTTTTCTTTTTGTGCTTCCATTTCGGCAGGAATTTTCTTACCCATGGCCTTGCGCAATTTATCTGCTTCGAGCCATGAATAGCCGCCGAGCTTGATAGCAATCATCATGACGTCGTCCTGGTACGTGATCACGCCGTGTGACTCGGACAGAATATCTTTCATGCGCGGATCGAGAAATCGCACGAGTGCTGGATTGTGTTTGCGGCGGATGTATTCAGGAATTGATTCCATCGGTCCCGGACGGAAGAGCGCGACCATGGCGTTGATGTCATGGATCGTACTCGGACGAAGTTCTTTCAGATAGCGCGTCATGCCGGCACCGTTGAGCTGGAAGAGTCCTTCAGTTTCTCCGTGTGCGAGCATGGTAAATGTTTTTTGATCGTCGAGCGGGAGCCGGTCGACATCGACTGTGATGCCATGAATTTTCTCAACGAGTGCGACGGCATCGGCGAGAATGGAGAGGTTTCGGATGCCGAGGAAGTCGAATTTCGGCAGACCAACGTCCTCGATCTGATACATATCGTATTGCGTGATGATCGATTTCGTTCCTTTGGGATCGTATTGAATTGGCGTGAATTCGTAGAGCGGTCGTGGCGCGATCACGATGCCGGCAGCATGGACGGAGACGTGACGCACACAGCCTTCGATCTTCTTCGCGAGATCGATGATGCGTTTCGTATCGGGTTCTTTCTTGTACGCATCGGCGAGTTCGGGAACTATTTCAATTGCGTGATTAATTGTCATCGGCATTCCTTGGGAGCCGAGCGGAATGAGCGTCGATATTCTGTCACCGACAGAATAGGGATAGCCGAGCGCGCGCGCCGTATCGCGGACTGAACCTTTTGCCATCATCGTGCCGAATGTACCGATCTGCGCAACTTTATCTTCGCCGTATTTCGATTTCGTATACGCAATCATTTCATCGCGGCGATTATCGGCGTAGTCCATATCGATATCGGGGAGCGATGGACGCTCCGGATTGAGGAATCGTTCGAACGGCAGTTTGTATACTAGGGGGTCGATTTTCGTGATGCCGAGAAGATACGTGGTGATCGATCCGGCGACCGAGCCTCGGATGTTCGTGAAAATAGTATTCTCTCGCGCATAGCGAAGCAAGTCGCCGACGACGAGGAAATATCCGGGATAGCCTTTTTGTTTGATAACGCCGAGTTCGTATTCTAGGCGGTCAGTATATTCTTTGGTCTGCGGCAGTTCACGAAATGCAAATCCAGCATAGGCCAATTCTCGTAGTTCGTCATCAGCGCTCTTGCCGGATTCGATCGGGAAGTCAGGGAAGTAGGCGGCGCCAAGTTCGATCTCGTAATCCTCGATGAGATCGGCGACGAGTATCGTGTTGCCCACTGCCTCCGGAATATCTTTGAAATAGTCGAGCGCAGTTTTCTCATCGATGAGCGAGAAGTCATCGTCGGAGAATTCGAATTTCGTCGCGTCTTTGCTGTCGCCCTGCGTGTTGATCTGGAGGAGCGTGTGATGCGCTTCATGATCGTCGGCGCACGGATAGTGCGAGTCCTGTGTGGCGACGATCGGTACTCCAGATTCTCGGGCGAGTGCGATCAGTCCTTCGCGAAGTCGCGTGTCGTTTTCAACAGACGGATGTGCTTGCACTTCGATGAAGTAATTTTCTTTGCCAAAAATATCCTGATACTCGGCGACCAGCGTGCGCGCCTTTGCCATATCGTTCCTCAATATAGTCTGCGACAATTCGCCGCCCATGCATCCCGAGAGACAGACGATGCCTTCACTGTATTGTCGGAGAATTTCTTTGTCCATGCGCGGCTTGTAATAATAGCCTTCGAGATTGGCGATGGTCACGAGGCGCATAAGATTTTTGTAGCCCTGCAGATTTTTCGCGAGAAGTATGAGGTGGTAGTAGCGTTTACCCCCTTCGATGCCGGCTTTCTCAGTGCGTCCGCCTGGCGCCATGTACGCTTCGACGCCGATAATGGGCTTCACGCCTTCCTTTTTGCACAATTTATAGAATTCGATTGCGCCGTACATATTGCCGTGATCGGTGAGTGCAATAGCCGGCATGTCGGCTTCCTTGGCAATCCGCACCATATCTTCGAGCTTGGTCAGCCCGTCGAGGAGGGAGTAGTGCGAGTGCGTATGGAGATGGACGAACTTGGATGACATGCGTCGATTATAGCAGAATTTTCCACCCACCCATCAGCCATTTAGTTATCCACTTCAACATCCGACAATACACGGTACAATTTGTACAGGTCATTTATCAGGTCATTATGCGCTTCATAAATACAAAGAAGCGTAAAATTTTAATCATGAGTAATTTCAAAATGTTTGGGATGAACGGCATGCTTGTCGGTATCATCGCACTCGTTCTCAGTGGCGTTATCGCCGCACTCGGTGGTGGCGCATCGATGGTCACGTCAGTCATTGTTATGGTCATCGCAGGTCTCTTTATGTCGCTCTTTCTCTGGCTGTCGACTAAGCTGTTTAAAATCGGAGGTGCCTCATATGCTCGTGCCGTATATCTCATCGGTATTGTGTATTTGGTCGGTGGAATCCTCGGCATGATCGTGAAAGCTCTCATGGGAGCTAGTAGTTCAGGCATGTGGATTTCAGCTATTGTCATGCTGATCGTTGCGTTCGTCATGGGTATGAAGGTCTACAAGGCCTCATTTGTGAAGATTCTCGTCGCTTACATCGTAGCGATCATCTTCGAAATTGTCGCAGCCCTCATCCTCGGTCTCATTTTCGGCGCTTCAATCGCATCGTATCTCGCAATCGTTCACTAATTTTTCGAAAAGAGCCGCCCCGGATGGGACGGCTCTTTTTGTATGACGATCAGATACGTCCTTTGTGTGATTTTTTATGAGACCGCGCGGAGGCGGGTAGCCGAGCCCGAGCAAATTTCTACCAAGAAATTATGCGTGTCGATTAAAAAATTGCGAGAACGCCTGTTTTGTTTTGTGTTACAATTTCTCCATGAAAGTGAATCGCATCATCGGCATAGACGAAGTCGGTCGCGGGCCGATTGCCGGTCCGGTGGCAGTTTGCGCATTTGCCTGCCACGGCGATTTCGTTTTGCTTGAAAATGATAAGAAATTGCCACTTCGCGATTCAAAAAAACTTTCGGAAATCCAGCGCGAGCAGTGGTTTAAAATTCTTTCCAAATTGAAGTCAGCAGGGAAGTGTGACTTCGCCGTGGCCATGATTGCCGCATCTGAAATCGACCGTATCGGCATTGCGCGGGCGCTCCGCTTGTGCGTATCGCGCACGCTGACACGCCTCGAAACTTCCGAAGAGGAAACAATCATTCTCGATGGCAGCCTCTACGCGCCGAAAGAATTCACCAATCAGCGTACCATCATCAAAGGTGATGAGAATGAGATGGCAATCACGCTCGCCTCCATCATTGCGAAAGTCACGCGGGACCGATACATGACGAAACTCCATGAAGAATATCCCGACTATGGATTCAAAGATCACAAAGGTTACGGTACAAAGGCACATTATGACGTGCTCGCGAAACATGGCCCAACGCCGATACATCGAAAGTCTTTTTTGTAAAATATGCTTCTTTTAGAGACAGTACGGAGAGCTTGGCTCGAGTCTCTAGCGCCGATTCAGCAGAATCGGACGCGCGTCTCCAAAAGAAGCATATTTTACAAAAAAGATTTCGTGAATTTGTTTGACATATATCTATAGAGTGCTAGATTAAGCACAAGTATTTTTTTACATTCACTTTTAAATCAAAGGCATTCCCATGTTCACTACTGAAACTACAGGTTTCGAGATACCCAAAGACCTCGACCTGACCAATAGATTTTATGTTGCATCTGGATTCATAGATGCTGACTATAAGACGTCCATTATCATCGACAAGGCGAATATGATTAACCACAGAGCCTTGGATTTACGCAAACTGCCCGGCGGCCGTTCGGATATGTATGCTTTTTATGAAGACCGCTACCGTCTGACTCTGAAATATTTACTCCATGAATATTGTTTCTCTCGAATACAGATTGAAAAAATACTGGAGCGGGAAAGCACGATTGTACGCCATCCAGTAGAGCGTACGGCAATCATCGAATTTCTCGAAGCGACGGCATGGTTCCCGTTCGAATTCTATTATGCCGGCTGGAATGTTCGCGATAATCTGCGGCGTTCGGGTGAGGCGACGGAGACGACACAATTTGCGTTCTTAGTAAATTCCGTGGTCGATATCGATCCGCACGCGTCGGAGCTAGAGTGCACTAACCGGATACGTATGCTCCCGAATTCGGTGAACTGGCTTCGTTCTAAGAACACCAGCATACAAGAGATGCGAATTATATACGGAGTGCCCGAAGCTCGGCGTTCCGTCATCAATGCACATAAAGTGCTGTTTGATATGATATGCGATTTCAAATGCATCAGAGAAGAGAAATTCGCCATCCATATGTATAAAATTAAATCTCAATAATGTAGAGATATTTGCAAAAGCTTCCGTCATCGCGGAAGCTTTTATCTTTATGGATGTGCTGGGATTGCCTAAATCTGCCATATTTGCTACACTCTCGGCATGGTAGTACGAATGCGACATACAAAAGGCCACACGGGCAACCGACGCTCACATCACGCCCTGAAGCCGAAGAATTTTTCAGCCTGCAGTCACTGCGGCGCAATGCGTCTGACACACACCGTGTGTGGCGCGTGCGGATATTACCGTGGCCGCAAGGTCATCGACATGGTCAAGAAAGTTGAGAAAAAACAGGCGAAAGCCAAGGCAAAGACCGCTAAATAAGAGCGGTTTTTTCTGTATCCACAATTTAGTTTTCGGTTATCTTTTTGTTCTTTATTCTTTAATGTATACTTACAACTAATATGGCTAATCGGCATCTGTCACGTTCCGTCGTTCTCCAAACGCTCTTCGAGTGGGATTTCAAGGGCAAACCAGCGGAGGGTGTGGAGGAAATGCTTGTACGCAACAACACTGAATTCGCTCCGGGTCTCGAAGACATGCACTTCATGGAGACGCTGACGAACAATGTCGTGAAGAAAATCACGATTATCGACGAGATCATTACGAAGGCCGCGCCGGAATGGCCGATTGAAAAAATTTCTTCCGTTGATCGCAACATTCTGCGCATGGGACTGGCCGAACTGCTCTTCGGCGATTATAATCAAGTCCCGCCAAAAGTCGCCATCAATGAATCCATTGAACTTGCGAAAACATTCGGCGGAGAAAACTCCGGACGATTTGTGAATGGCGTACTCGGCGCCGTGTACAAAGAACTCGGCGAGCCGGGCAAAGATCAGAAGAGCAAACGCCAGATAAAGAACGAACCGCTCGATCTCACGAAATTACCAATCGAGAAAAAAGCCGGTGCCGTGGTCTATGCAGAGAAAGATGGTGTCTACTATCTCGCGCTCGTCCATGACGTGTTTGGCTACTGGACACTTTCGAAAGGTTCGGCCGAGGCAGGTGAGAGTCCAGAAGTTGCAGCCGTTCGAGAGATCAAAGAAGAAATGAATCTCGATATCACCATTCGCGAGAAATTAGGTGAGAGCGAATATATTGCATCACATCCAGTCCAGGGAAAAATTCGCAAACAAGTTACATTCTTCCTCGCGCAATCGCCGTATGTACCAGTCACACTTGAAAATGATTCCGGCGGACTCGATGACACGCGATGGTTCACGCTTCCCGAAGTCGCCGAGTTGAAGATGTACGATGATGTAACCGCACTCATCGCCAAATCTATCCAGATTATTACTAAATAATTAGTGATTAGGTTCTAGTAATTAGGTTCTAGATTTTTCTAGCCACTAGTCACTAGCACCTAGCACCTAATCCCCATGATTGATTTCAGTAGTTTCGAAAAAAAGACCGGCATCGTCTTCACTGACAAGACGTTGCTCACGCAGGCATTCATCCACCGCTCTTATATCAATGAAAATCCCAAACTCGGACTCTCGCACAATGAGCGTCTCGAGTTTCTCGGCGACGCCGTGCTCGAACTTGTCGTTACCGATTATCTCTATCGTACGTATCCGGACTCTGCCGAAGGTGAACTCACTGCGTATCGTTCAGCACTTGTCAACGCGACGATGATTGCCGAAATTGCGACAGACGTCGGCATGAATGATTATCTCCTCCTCTCCAAAGGCGAGACGAAAGACACTGGCCGTGCACGCCAGTACATTCTCGCCAACACGTTCGAAGCATACGTCGGCGCACTCTACATGGATGCCGGTTACGGCGCCGCTCGCGATTTCATTTCGCGCGAACTCCTTCCGCATCTCGAGAAAATTGTTCGCGAGAAACTCTGGCAGGATGCGAAATCGCTCGTGCAGGAACGCGCGCAGGAAGCGCTCTCCATCACGCCGTCGTACAGAGTCATTTCCGAATCCGGTCCCGACCACGACAAACATTTCACTGTCGGCATGTATCTCCGCGAAGAATTGGTTGCGAAGGGAAGTGGTAAATCCAAACAAGAAGCTGAACAAAAAGCCGCAACGGAAGCGCTCAAAGTCAAAAAATGGAATGAGTAACCTGACTTTGAAAAGAATTGAACTTGCTGGTTTCAAGTCGTTCGCAAAGAAGACGACACTCTCTTTCGATTCGCCGGTCACGGCCATCGTCGGACCGAACGGTTCCGGTAAATCCAAC
>CALRCI010000005.1:0-378 GCA_943354525.1 Candidatus Nomurabacteria bacterium
ACGCTGACCTCAACTCCGGTCAATTCCGCGCGCTCGGCAATCGTGTCGATGTCATGCCGGTGTCGGAGACATATATGTATCAGATTTTTATCGATGCAGATGTCGTTACAAAAATTCTCGTCGTCGATCCGATCTCGTCGCACGTACGAGAAGAAGTAAAAGATATTTTTCTTTTCCCGGCGAAACATTTCATCACGAATCCAAAGAAAAAAGCGGCAGCACTCAAAGCGATCAAAGCCGAACTTGCAGTCCAACTCAAGAAGTTTGAAAAGGAAGGAAAATTGCTCGAAGCAGAGCGTATCAAGCGCCGCACCAATTACGATCTCGCCATGATCCGCGAAGTTGGATATTGTTCTGGTATTGAAAATTATTCACGGC
>CALRCI010000005.1:388-22772 GCA_943354525.1 Candidatus Nomurabacteria bacterium
GGCATCTTTCAGGGAAGAAGGCCGGAGAGCCGCCGGAGACATTGCTCTCATATTTCCCGCACAAAGCCGATGGCGCTCCTGATTTCCTGACGGTTATCGATGAATCGCATGTCACCGTACCACAACTCAATGGCATGTATGCCGGCGACGCGTCGCGCAAGAACACGCTCGTCGAATTCGGATTCCGTCTACCGTCCGCGAAAGACAATCGTCCTCTCAAATACGCCGAGTTCGAAGAACGCGTTGGCCAAGTTATCTACACGACGGCAACTCCCGCGGATTATGAACGTGATCACAGCGACCAGATCGTCGAGCAAATCATTCGCCCTACCGGTCTCATCGATCCGGAAATAATCGTGCGACCGATATTGGAATCGACTGGCGGGAAAAGGCAAGGCCTTGGGAGCCAAAAAGGCCTTGCCTTGAGGAGCCAGCCTGATTATCCCGGTCAGATTCAGGACTTCATCGCTGAAACTGAAAAGACAATCAAACGCGGATTCCGTGTCATTGCCACCACGCTCACGAAGAAGATGGCAGAAGATTTGTCACTCTATCTGAAGGACAAGAAAATCAAAGCTGAATATTTGCACAGCGATATCAAGACGATCGAGCGCATTCAAATTCTTACCGGCTTCCGCAAGGGCGAATTCGACGTCATCGTCGGTGTGAACTTGCTCCGTGAAGGACTCGACCTGCCGGAAGTTGCGCTCATCGGAATTCTCGACGCCGACAAGGAAGGCTTTCTCCGTTCAGAAACATCGCTCATCCAGACCATTGGTCGTGCCGCCCGCAATAGTGAAGGCAAAGTTATTCTCTATGCCGATCATATTACTGGCTCGATGGAGCGCGCCATCGGCGAGACGAATCGCCGTCGTGAACGCCAGATCAAATACAACAAGGCGCATGGCATCACACCGAAAACAATCATAAAAAGAATCAAAGACATCACTGAAGAAATGGAATCTACGCATGGCAAGGCAGTCAATGTCGAGCTCGATCTCGACATCGCACTCTTCAAGAAAGTTGCTGCGAAAGATAAGAAGAGTGGCAAGAATAAAAATATGTCCGATGAAGATCGTGAGAAATTGGTGTATGAAAAAATCATTAAGATGAAGGAAAAAGAAATGAATGGTGCCGTCAAACGACTCGACTTCGAAACCGCGGCAATTCTTCGTGACGAGATTATCGTCCTTCGCAAGAAAAGCGGGGAGAAAGGAGTGATAGGGTAAATAAAAAAAGCTTTAGGATTTTTCCTAAAGCTTTTGTGACCCTGGGCGGATTCGAACCACCGACCCCTCATCCGAAGTGAGTACCCTAATTGGCCACCGGGCTACAGGGTCAATTAAATTTTCATTCTTTGGTTTGTATACAGCCGAAACGCAGATTCTTGGGACAATATAGGCAATCGGTTTTACTGACCGGACAAATCTTTGATTGAGTTTTTGGTTGCAGGGTTTCTTTCTGTTGCTTATTTAGCCAAGCGTTCAGTGAATAAGAGTAGTATTGATTTTTGTAGTTCATGGGGTTTTCTTTTGAAACTACTACTAGAATGTACTTTTGTCAATCCTTACACTGTATGCTAGAATCAACCCAGTTTAATAGAGACAGACACCCCCTAAGAACAGTGGCGGGTGCGATTATGTTTGTATGAAAAAAGAACCCCTAGAAAAAATCATAGTCAAAGGTGCGCGCACTCATAACCTGAAAAACATTTCAGTGGAGATGCCGCGCAACAAAATGGTAGTCATTACCGGCATGTCGGGCTCGGGCAAGAGCTCGCTCGCATTCGATACGATTTTCGCCGAAGGTCAGCGTCGCTATGTCGAGTCGCTTTCGGCATACGCGCGCCAATTCCTCAACCAGATGCCGAAGCCTGACGTCGATGAGATTTCCGGTCTGTCACCGGCGATTTCTATCGACCAGAAATCTCGTTCGAACAATCCACGTTCGACGGTGGCGACGATTACCGAAATCTACGATTACCTTCGTGTGCTCTATGCACGTGTCGGCCGTCCGCACTGTCTCGTTTGTGGGGATGAGATCAAGAAACTTTCGAACGAAGAAATCATTGCATTTATTTTTGAGAAAATTGATGAACACAAACTCAAATCGAAGAGTGTGAAAAAAGTTATGAATGTCACGTGGGATGAAACGCCGATCCAAATCTTCGCGCCCGTCGTCCGCGGTCGCAAAGGTGAGTACTATCAAATGCTCTACGATCTCCTCGGCAAAGGTTTCCAAAAAGTTCGTCTCGACGGCAAAATCCGTAATCTCCGTGATCGCATCGAACTCGAGAAAAACAAGAAGCACGACATCGATATTCTCGTCGACGAATTCGCACTCCATGAATTCAACGACCGTCCTGATGATCTCCGCATGCGTCTCTCCGAAGCAGTTGAACGTGCGTTGCTTGAAGCCGAAGGCGTGGTCTCAGTTCGTGTCGGCGACGAAGAGAAATTCTTGTCGAGCAAATATTCCTGTCCCAAAGACGGCTTCTCATTTCCTGAAGTCGAACCGCGCTTATTCTCATTCAATAGTCCATACGGCGCGTGTGAGGCCTGCAACGGTCTCGGCACGAAGCATCTCTTTGGTGATGAGCCGTGTGAGACTTGTGCCGGCAAGCGTCTACGCGCCGAAGCGCTGCATGTATTTCTCGGCGGTAAGAAAATAAATATCGTTGACCTCACGTCATTTTCGATTACCGATGCGGCGGATTTCTTCATCGAACTCAAACTGACTGCGCAGGAAAAAGAAATTTCCAAAGTCATCATCAAAGAAATCGAGGCGCGCCTGCAATTCATGCTCAACGTTGGTCTCAACTATCTCTCGCTCAATCGCCGTGCGAACACGCTCTCAGGTGGGGAAGCGCAGCGTATTCGTCTCGCATCCCAGCTCGGCTCACGTCTCGTCGGCGCCATGTACGTGCTCGATGAACCGACAATCGGACTGCACCAGCGTGACAACGAGCGTCTCATCAGCACGCTCGAAAATCTGCGAGATCTTGGTAACACGATCATCGTCGTCGAACATGACGAAGATACGATTTATGCATCTGATTACATTATCGATATCGGACCGAAGGCCGGCGTACACGGCGGGCAAGTCATCGTGTCGGATTATCTGCCGAAGCTTCTCGATGCGAAAACGAATTCATCTAAATCTCGCACACTTGCATATCTTCGCGGAGATGTGAAGATCGAAGTTCCGGAAAAGCGTCGTACGACTGACAAAGGCTCGCTGAAAATCGTCGGCGGACACGTTTTCAATATCAAAAACATGAATGCCGAAATTCCGCTCGGCAAGATGAGTGTGATTACTGGCGTCTCAGGCTCGGGTAAGAGTTCGTTCATGTACGAAATTCTCCACAAGAATCTCCAAGGCCGGCTCGAATACAAATACCGCACGGCGAAAATTTATAACTGTGCATCATTTACCGGCACTGAATATCTCAACCGCGCAATTCTCATCGATCAATCGCCGATCGGTCGCACGCCGCGCTCAAACATTGCGACCTACACGGGCTCATTCACGCATATCCGCGATCTCTTTGCCACGACTGAAGAAGCACGTTTCCGCGGCTGGAAGGCGAACCGTTTCTCATTCAACGTGAAGGGTGGTCGCTGTGAAGCCTGCGAAGGCAACGGTGAAATTGCCGTTGAAATGCATTTCTTGCCGACCGTGTATGTGACGTGTGATGTCTGTAATGGCAAGCGCTTCGACAAAGAAACGCTGACAGTGAAATACAAGAAGAAAAATATTTATGAAGTGTTGCAAATGACGGTCGAAGATGCCGTAACATTCTTCGAAGACATTCCGGCGGTCTATGATCGCCTGAAAACGCTCATGGATGTCGGTCTCGGCTACATTGCGCTCGGTCAATCGGCAACAACGCTCTCCGGCGGGGAAGCACAACGCGTGAAAATTGCGTCGGAACTGTATCGTCCGCACCTCGAGAAAACGATCTATCTCCTCGATGAACCGACAGTCGGACTCCATTACGATGACGTGGCAAAACTTCTCGAAGTGCTCAACCTCCTCGTGAACAAGGGCAACACCGTCGTGCTCATCGAGCACAATATGGATATCATCAAATCAGCCGATTATCTTCTCGATATCGGTCCCGAAGGCGGCGCCGGCGGCGGACAACTCGTAGCCAAAGGCACTCCGGAAGAAGTGGCGAATAATCCGAAGAGTTATACGGGGAAGTACTTGAAGAAAGTTTTGAAGAAATAAAAAACATTGCTTGATGAAAATTCAAGCAATGTTTTATTTCTTTTTAATTATCTTTTAGATAAGTCCTTTCTTTTTACCCCATTCAAGCCAGTCGTTGTTTATTTGTGCGAGGGTATCTCTTCCGGCAACAACAGGGTCTTCAGAGGTAAGTTTAACCAGAGCGTAATGCCAATCGTAGTCAACTTCACCATTCTGAATTTCTTTGAGAATGTATGGCACTGCCTGAACACCCATATTGATGATTGCTTGATACGAGGGATGCTCAATCACCCGAGTAGTAATAGATGAGTATTTTGTTTCCTCTTTCCATATCTGAGCATGTTCTTTAAAAATAGTTTCTTCAGTCCGCATTTCAGTTAGTTTTTTGAAGGTTAATGTAGATAGTTTTTCCTAATCATAAATTATAAAAATAAAAAGTCAAGGTGTTCTCGACCGATAATTAACTTCTATTTTAAGGCCATCTTTGCTATAATCCACCCATGATTATCAGCTACTTAGGCAAGGAATTCGTGAAAATTTCACAGGGCGATTTAGTGATTGCCGTGAACCCGATTTCCAAAGATTCTAAATACTCCGGCAAAGTTGCTCGTTTCGGTGCAGCTATCGCTCTTTCCACCACTGATCATCCCGACTATAATGGGATCGAGACTGTCACGTATGGTGATAATGCTCCAGTTGCAATCACTGGTGCAGGCGAATACGAAGTCAAAGACATTTTTATCCGCGGCAACATGACACGCACGACGATTGGCGGCAAAGAATTCGTCACCACAATGTATTCATTCGGAGTAGAAAATATTTCAATTGCGTTTCTCGGTCCGCTCTCAGTCATGCCGAAAGTCGAAGAGCTCGAAGGCGTCGAGAGTCCTGACATTCTCTTCATCGCATTCGGCGATGGATTACTCGACGCAGCGACGGCCTACAAACTCGCAGTGAAGCTCGAGCCGGGCATTATCATTCCGATCGATTGCGATGAGAAGAGCCTCAAAGCCTTTCTCAAAGAAGCCGGCGAAGAGCGAGTCGAGCCCGTGGAGAAATTAACATTGAAGAAAAAAGATCTTGATGGCAAGGAAGGCGATGTCGTCGTCTTGTCTCACGAATAATTTTTATGCAAAAATACATCGCACATCTCCGCAGCAAACCTCACAAAGAACGCCAGCACATACTGCATCTGGCGGCGTTCGGCATCACGCTCGTCATCGCGCTCATTTGGATTGCCACGCTCGGCGTGCATCTGACAAAAAGCGTCACTGCTGCTCCGAATCCAAATACGGAGAGCGCATTCACCACCATCAAAGACAATCTGGTAGAGGTGTATGCAGATGCGCAAGCGAAAAATGATGCTCTGAAGAAGGCAGCAGTTCCAAGCATCCAGTAATCCGACTATGGCAAAATCACACTCACAACCTGAAGAAGTAGTTCCGACGCCGCGCGCAAACGTGGTGCCGATCGGTATTACGACGGAGATGAAGGATTCGTATATCTCATATGCGATGAGTGTCATTACGGCGCGTGCGCTTCCTGATGTGCGCGATGGCTTGAAGCCCGTGCATCGCCGCATTCTCTTCGCCATGAACGAAATGGGACTCACTGCTTCTGCAAAGACGAAGAAGTCTGCGACCGTGGTGGGTGACGTGCTCGGTAAATATCATCCGCACGGCGACATGGCCGTCTATGATTCCATGGTCGGTATGGCGCAGGATTTCTCCTATCGCTATCCGCTCATCATCGGCCAAGGTAACTTCGGTTCCATCGACGGCGATCCAGCAGCTGCGCACCGTTATACTGAGGCGAAAATGTCTCGTGTCTCATCACTGCTCCTCCAAGACCTTGATAAGAATACGGTTGATTTTCGTCCGAACTATGATGGTACGAAGCGAGAACCCGTCGTGCTTCCGGCACTCGTTCCGAATCTACTCCTCAACGGCACTCTCGGTATCGCCGTCGGTATGGCGACCAACATTCCTCCGCACAATCTCGGCGAAGTTGTCGATGCGACACTGCACCTGCTTGAGAATGACGATGCGACAACGGAAGACCTGCTCGGATTTATCCAGGGTCCCGATTTCCCGACGGGCGGCGTAGTCTACGGTGCAGCTGATATGAAGCATGCATACTCGACCGGACGCGGCGGAGTTGTTACGCGCGGCGAAGCTGAAATCACTGAATCCAAGACCGGTGTCGCGCAGATCATCGTCACATCGATTCCGTATCGCGTGAACAAGAGCGATCTCATCATGTCGATTGCCGAACTCGTGCAGGAGAAGAAGCTCGAAGGAGTGAAGGGTCTCCGCGATGAATCGACCAAAGATATCCGCATCGTCATCGATCTCAAGAATGGCATTCATCCTCAGAAAGTTCTCAACTATATTTACAAACACACGACGCTCGAGACGACGTTCCACTTCAACATCGTTGCACTCGTGGACGGCGTACCGCAGACGCTCTCACTCAAATCGATTCTCGCCGAATTCATCACACATCGCGCCGTCGTCATTCGCCGCCGCACGCAGTTCGATCTCGATCGCGCACTCGAACGCGAGCATATTCTCCTCGGTCTGAAGAAGGCACTCGATCACATCGATCGCGTCATCTCGATCATTCGCGGATCCAAAGACGCTGCACTCGCGAAGCTGAACCTCATGAAGGAATTCAAGTTCAGTGAATTACAGGCGACAGCTATTCTCGAAATGCGTCTCCAGAAACTCGCCGGACTCGAGCGCAAAGCCGTCGAGAGCGAACTCAAAGAAAAGCAGGAGCTCATTGCCGAACTTCGTACGTTGCTCGCGAGTGAGAAGAAAATCCGCGCACTCATCGGCACAGAACTGTCGGAAGTTCGTGAGAAATATTCTGACGAACGCCGCACGCGCGTCGTCAAAGGCGGCGTGAAGATGATTTCAGATGAAGATCTCATTCCAGAAAAAGAATCAGTCCTCGTCTTCACGGCCGGTGGGTACGTGAAGCGTACTGACCCGGCAGAATATCGTGCCCAGAAGCGCGGCGGCATCGGCGTCGTCGATCTCGAGACCAAGGAAGAAGACTTCGTGACAATCCTCCTCAATGCAAACACCCACGATGATTTGCTCTTCTTCACCAACCTCGGACGCGTCTACCAAATCAAAATGTATGATATTCCCGAGGGCAAGCGTGCGACAAAGGGTAAATCTATTATGAACTTCCTCGCCCTCGGCGGAGAAGAGCGCGTGACGTCGATTCTGCCAGTGCCGAAAGTTTCTAAAGGCAAAGAATCCGCACTCATGCTCGTGACCGAAGGCGGCGTGGCAAAGAAGACGGTCAGTTCTGCATTCAACGATGTCCGCCGCAGCGGTATCATTGCCATTCGTCTCGATATGGGAGACAAGCTCGCCTCGGCGCTCATCGTTGAGAAAGCTGATGAAGTCATTCTCGCCACTGCGAAAGGCCAATCAATTCGCTTCAAAGAATCCGATATCCGCGAAATGGGACGCACGGCCGGCGGAGTTCGCGCGATCAAACTCGGCAAAGGCGACTCGCTCGTCGGCGTCGATGTGGTGAAGCACGATATGAAAGATGGCGCATTCCTCGTCATGAGTTCGAAGGGTCTCGGCAAGAAAACTGCCCTCAAAGAATACAAAGTCCAGAAGCGCGGCGGCACCGGCATCAAGACGGCGAAGATTACACCGAAAACGGGCGAGCTGATCGTCGGACGCGTTGTCCGCGACGAAGCCGAACTCATCGCAATGTCGAAGAAGGGCCAGGTTATTCGCACGGCGCTCGAGAAGATTCCATCACTCGGCCGCCAGACCCAAGGCGTCTCAATCATGAAACTCCGCGACGGCGACGGTATTGCCTCGCTGACCTGCCTTTAAGATTAGGTTCTAGTGACTAGGTTCTAGGGGCTAGAAAATTCAAATCTTATTACTAATCACTAGAACCTAGCTACTAGAAACTAATGACAAATCCACTAAAAAATCTACAAAAATTCGAAATCCGCGCAGGCATGCGTGTCGCCGATCTCGGTGCAGGCTCCGGCGCGTATGCCATGGAAGCGGCGCGCATGGTCGTGCCGGGTGGGCGTGTGATCGCCGTTGAAGTCCTGCCGGATCTGATTACCCGTATCAAGAACGATGCAGCACATGCTCGCATCTCCAACATCGATGTCATCCATGGCAATATTGAGAAGCTGGGCGGTACGAAAATTGCCGAAGGCTCTATCGATCGTGTTATCGCCTCAAACATTCTCTTCCAAGTCGAAGACAAAGATGCATTCATTCGAGAAGCGGCGCGCATTATGAAGCGCGGCGGGGAACTCCTCCTCATCGATTGGAGTGGACCGCATGGCGGCATGGGTCCGCATCATGCGCATGTCATCCTCGCACCCGACGCCGAAGCGATGTTCCTCAAACACGGCTTCGAGTTCCTCCGAAAAATTGATGCAGGTGCGCACCATTATGGTATGATATTGAAGAGGAAATAAATATAACTTTTTTGTAACGCTTCGCCGATTATGTGCGGGAAAGAGTACGACATAAATTTCTGCTGAAATTTTGCCTCGTACTCGGCTCGCCAGCCTCCGTAAGCCTCTTTCCCGCACACAATCGACTCCGCTTCACCATCTATAATTATGAAAGGTTCAAGTTTTCAAACAATTATTCTCGCAGTCTTTGGCGCACTGGTCTTCATCGCAGTGCTTGTTTTCGCCGGCGTCATCCATATCGGCAAGAAAAATACTGCCACAACGGCGACGGGCAACGTCGTGCTCTGGGGCACGCTTCACAAGGATCAGCTCGGACAAGTCTTCGACGACTTCAATACGATGAACAAGACGTTTTCTGTGCTCTATATTCAGAAAGATCCCGCAACCTTTGATGGAGAACTCGTCAATGCGATCGCATCAGGCAGTGGACCCGATCTCATCATGCTTTCGCAGGATTCCATTCTCTCACTCTCGAATAAGCTCTATCACATACCATATACATCACTTCCTGAGCGTACATTCCGCGACACATTTGCGGACGAAGGCGTGCTCTATCTCGCCGGCGACGGCATCATTGCCCTGCCGTTTACGATTGACCCGCTGATCCTCTATTACAACAAGGGCATGCTCCAAAGTGCCGGCATTACTACGCCGCCAAAGACGTGGGATGACGTCGTTACTGATCTGCCGCTCCTCACGAAGAAATCGGGCGCAAGTATTACGCAGGGTGGGATTGCGCTCGGCACATTTTCTAATATCGCCCATGCATCTGATGTAATTTCACTCCTGATACTGCAGACTGGCAATCCAATTACTGCGGCCAATAAGAATGGAGGATATTACTCTCTGCTCACCGAGAAATTCGGCGGCGCGATCGCCCCAGCTGAAGCGGCACTTGGTTTCTACACGCAGTTCTCCGATCCGCTCAAAGATACCTATACGTGGAATAGCGCCCAGAGTAATTCGCGCGATGCGTTTACAAGCGAAGGACTGGCGTTTTATATCGGCTATGCAAGTGAGTTGCCCGTTATCGCGGCCAAGAACCCGAACCTGAATTTCGATATTACGAAGATTCCACAACTGAAATCCAGCACGACGTTTACGACCTACGGCAATATGACGGGCATCGCCATGGTCAAATCTACGAAGAATCCTGCGACGGCGTTCACCGTTGCGAGCAAGCTGACGGGCGCTGATTTTGAGACGACGCTCATCAACAAGCTTCTCGAGACAGCTCCGATCGCTCCGGCCACGCGATCCATTCTCGCCACGCCGCCCCAGAATCTCTACGGTCCGACGCTCTTCTATTCGGCGCTCAATGCGCGCGGATGGCTAGCACCAGGCAAGAGTGCCGTGAACACTATCTTCGGTGGTATGGTGAGTGATATCATCCGCGGCGCGCTATCCACAACGGATGCGATGTCCAAGGCCGATAATCTCCTGACCAATATGGTACACTAATCCTATATGCGACGAATCTCTACATTGCTGTCAGTGATGCTCAGTAGTATGTTCATACCGATCGCAACGTACGCTGCTGGCGGGCTAGTTCCGTGCGATGGTGCGGACTGTCACTTCGGCAGTATTCTGACTCTGGTGCACAACGGCGTTAACTTTCTCATACTGCTCATTCTCCCGATTTGTGCCATCGTCATCGCCTATGCCGGATTTCTTTTCCTGACCTCGGGCGGCTCGACTGAGACGCTGACCAAGGCGAAGGGTGTCTTCATCAAAGCAGTCATCGGCATCATCTTGATTCTCGCAGCGTGGCTGATTGTCAACACTATCCTCGCAACACTTGGCTTGCATAACGGGTATTCATTATTAAAAAGCTAATTTTCCCTAACTCTAATGTCGAAAAAAATATTTTCTATAATTTTATTCCTGTCGATTATTTCCTTGGGAGTTGCTCCCTCCATGGTGCGTGCAGACTATCCCTGTGTCAGTGGCTGGGTGTCACCAAGCGGTACGGTAAGCGGATGCGTCCCTAAGAGCGGTGTTGTCAGCGGGTCAGTTCCTTCTGGCAGCGGCGGTCTCGAGAATCCTATTTCAATAAATTCCATCAGCGATTTCATCGCCAAACTTCTCAATATCGTGGTCACAATCGGCACGCCGATCGTCGTATTCTTCCTCATCCTCTCCGGCTTCAGATTCGTACTGGCACGTGGTAATGAAGAGACACTGAAGAGCGCGAAGACGGGTCTTCTCTATACCCTCATCGGTGCGGCGCTTCTCCTCGGCGCATGGACGGTCGCCCAAGTTATCACTAATACGGTTGCCGCACTCCAATGATGAAGAAAATCTCCAGCACCATCGTCATGATCATAGCTCTCGCTACATTCGGCCAGTCAGTGTTTGCGCTGGGGCAGCCCGTCCCGCAATTTCCGCTCGATCCGAACAACCCGGCAAGCCCGTATTATCAGGCGACGCATTCGAGTAACAATAACGGCAACAGCAGCCACGAACAGGTCCTGCCTATCGCCAGTCCACTGACAGCACATAGCAATTCTGGTGATGCGATTACTCAAGGTGGTGCCGGCACAGCCGTCGTGCAGCAATACTGTACCTTCAATGTCCGGACATTCGGAGATTTCATCGGCGGAGCCTCCTGTGCGCTCAATCGTTTCGGCATTCCGATTCTCGTCAGTATTGAACTGCTCATATTTATCTGGGGTGTTGTGCAGTACATCATGAATTCCGATTCCACGGAAGAACGCGCCGCTGGCCGTAAATTTATGCTCTGGGGAATCATCGCGCTCTTTGTGACCGTGACGCTCTGGGGGATACTGGCCTTTCTCGGCAATCTCCTTGGATTTGAGGGGGGAATCATCCCGCAACTCAAATAACCCACCTCACCCCGGACTTCGTCTCGACCCTCTCCTTTCAAAGGAGAGGGAAGACAACTAATCCACAGTCGTCCTTGCATCCTTTAGTTTATACGCATGCTATACTAGAGGCATTAGTAAAGGTCATTATTATTAATTTTTATACATACATTATGAAAAAGATTCTCTTCGGTACGCTTCTCGCAGCTGCTCCGTTCGTAGCATTTGCGCAGAATCCGAACCAGCTCTATGGCATCATCACGATTGTCAAGAACGTGCTCAACTACGTCATGCCGATCGTCATCGTGCTTGGCGTCATTTATTTCATCTGGAACGTCATCAAGTACGCGACGAACAAAGAAGCTGAGAAGCGTGAAGAAGCGCGTGAAGCTATGATTTACGGCCTGATCGGTCTCTTCGTCATCGTCTCTATCTGGGGCATCATCGGCTTCATCGGTTCGACACTCGGTGTCGGCCAAGGTGGTTCAGGACTCGTACCGTGCGTCAACGACGCGGACAACAATCCATATAACGGCTGTCAGTAATCTGCTCTCATGTCCGGAACCAAAGACATCGCCTACTACATGAGTCGGATCGATAAGGTTATCATCAATCCGCTCATCGTGCTCATGTTTGCCGTGGCTGTGGTAGTGTTCGTCTGGGGCATGATCGAATTCTTATCGAATCGCGATAGTGAAGAAGCCCAGACCAAAGGCAAGAGCCATATGCTCTGGGGCATCGTCGGCATCTTCATCATGCTCTCAGTGTTCGGTATCATCAATCTCCTCATTGGCACATTTGGACTGACCGGCGTGAACAATGCGCCGATCGAGATACCGAAATACGACGGACAGAAGACGAATACCAATACGGGATTATAGGATCCGCCAACTGGCGGAAGAAAACGCCTCGCAGGCGCTGCCTGCGAGGCGTTTTGCTTTCCAGACAAATAAAAATAGCGCACAGAATTTCTGTACGCTATTAACAATTAACCAAAACAATTACGGTCTGCCTCCAGTAGTGTGCATAATCTTTACATTTCGGGGATTTGTACCGGTAATATTCAGATTATCATCCTTAATGGTTTTTGGAGTGATACCCATGGCAATTTTCGCTTGTTCCATTGCCTTGGTTGGGTCGGTCAGATACAGTGCAGCATAATTTTCTTCGGCAAACTTCTTTATCCGTTTACCGAGAGCATCTGCTTCTGCGTCTTTTGCTTGCTGAGTAAGCTTCATCAGCGCGCCTGCACTCAGAGCTGCTAAGTATTCATCAGAAAGAGAAGTAGCACCGATAGTAACACCTTCAATATCAACAGGGTAATCAAGGTTAGCACTATCCATATGAGCTTGAAGAGTTTCTTTAAGCTTGCGCTCCAAGAAATCTTTCCCTTTCTCATTAGCAGTGCCGCCTTGAGCTGCCAGCATGTGGTCTGTACCATCGATTTGTTTTGGAGTCATGATTTTGAATACTTCTTCGTATTCATCCATGATTTCTTCTTCCATAACTTCTTCGACTTTGTCAAAACCACCGTCTATTCTGTTGAGTTTTGGAGCTTCAGCTGCACGAAGCCGGTACTTCACCACCACTTCTTCAGCGTATCCCAGTACTCCGGGTTCTGCTGTCATGGTGAGGGGTAGGCGATGTGCTTTGTGCGGGTCATTGGCAAGATGGTCTTCAAATTTCCAAAACCTTGATTTCGTAGTTTCGATAATCGGAAGTTCTACTGAACCCGGAAAAGCCCAATTGGGGCCAGCTTCTACAGCTTCAGGCAAAGTTTCTTCACTTAACGCTGATGTCGCTACTCCCACAGTGTTGTTGGGAAGTGCGAATCCACCTACTGAAATAAGTGCTATCCAAAATCCGAAAAATATAAGAGAAATTACCATTTCTCCGTAATTATCGTTAGTAACCTGGTAAATCGCAATTGCTGCATACGCAGCTGCGACTATTGCCAACCAAGCGAGGATTGCCCATTTGTTTCGGTGCATGAATTTCGTTGCAACGGCGAACAGAATAATAATGATGAATAGGAAGATGACCGAAGGCCAGAGATTCCAAATGAAATAAAGAGACATAGTTTTTTATTTTTAAAGGTGAATTTGAATTTTTAGCAGTTTTGTTCAAGCGTATTATATCAGATAAAATAAAAAAAGTCAAGTTACGAAACGTAACTCAACTTTTTGAAATTATTGCCTATCCTATTGGTAGAATAAGCTTACTTTGCCTGATGGATTAGCAACCTTCTTACCATTGATAGTACCGGCGCACCAGATATAAATCTGAGAATTGGCGTCGGTGCATCCGAGATTGAGGTTTTCTGATTGCTGGACCAATACTGAATCACCAGTGGCATTCGCGAACCAAAAATCTGCAGTCCGGTCGGTAATTTGGAATACTTTTCCATCAACCGGCTGGGGATAGAATGTCGGCTCAACGGGTTTGTGTCTGCTGGTAATCAACCGCGTATCAGGGTTGCTCTGAGTTGGTATTCCCTGCGGATGTGTAGGAACGGACAGATTGCGTATGGTACTGGTTTCGGTCTGAGTACTTGGTGCTGATTGTTTACACACGATAATTGTCGCGATAATCAATAGAACAAGTACTACAGAACTTCCGATAATCCAAGCAAGTTTCTTATTTCCTTTTTTTGCTGGTGTTGTTGCCGGAGCAACGGTTGGTGTATGTGCCATGGTTCAAAGAATTTGTTTTTAGTTATTGTTTTTATTGTTCGAATGTATTATAGCAGTAAAACATAAGAAAGTCAAGTCTTGGGGATGTGAAAATAACCCTTATAAATAAGGGTTATTTTAGAATGTGGCTATAAAGTGTCTTTTTAAAATTGTGGTCACGAATATTTTACTCGCCGTCGCTCATAAAATTTCTCGACCCCGGCTCGCGGTTTCGTTTGCTAACGAAACATCGCTCCGCCTCGCACAAGTGTAGAAAAAAGTAGTGTAGACTACTTTTTTCACCTAGTGGTCACAAGTATTTTTTTGCTAAAAAATCTCGCGACCCCGCCTCAGCCTCGCCAGGCTTCCGGCTCGCACAATTTTAAAAGACACTTTTGGTGTCTTTTAAAATTGTGCGCCCTGAAGGGATCGAACCTTCGACCTTATCCTTAAGAGGGATCTGCTCTACCAGCTGAGCTAAGGGCGCATGATTAAAAACAAATTTCTAAATCCTAATATCTAATTTCTAAAAACTAGCAACACTATACCGTTTTTCTTTCCAAAAATCTACTGTGGGCAAGGAGGGACTCGAACCCTCAACCCTTGCGGGACTAGTTCCTAAGACTAGCGCGTATACCAATTCCGCCACTTGCCCAATGTGCCCAGGGTGGGAGTCGAACCCACACGACATTGCTGTCTGGGGATTTTAAGTCCCCTATGTCTACCAATTCCATCACCCGGGCATTATAGTGAGGAATCGAGTCACAGATAATTTTCTCGTCGCCACTCGAAAATTTCCGCGAAGCCTCTCGGCACGATGTACTCATCGCCCGCCTTGTGCTCGATGGGTACCCCCCCCTCCGGCTGTTCGATTCCGCCCACGGAAAAGCTACGCTTTGTCCGTGAGACCCAGGGCGGAATCGAACCGCCGTATAAGGCTTTTGGAGAGCTTTGCCTTACCACTTGGCGACTGGGTGAGGAGTCTATTTATACACTTATTTCAACACTGCATCAATTCAACCAGCAAGGCTGGTTACCGGCCTTGCTGGTTAGCGAAGGAGATCATCAATTTTCTGGCGTGCTTTTTCTCCCAGATCTATCTCAAACGTTACGAATGGAATCGTCTTCGTCGATAAATGTTCTTTGAGATATCCGCGCATCTCGCCGCCATTACGCATGGCGAAGTGGAGCACGGCTGCTTCTTTGTCGGCAGGGAAGACGGAGAGGAATACTTTGGCCTGACGGAGATCCGGCGTGACGGAGACATGGGTGACCGAAATCATGGCATCACCGTTGCTTTCGCGTTCGAGAAATGTCGCAGCGGCACGGCGGATGAGTTCTTCAAATTTTTCAGTGCGGAGTGTCATGCTATTTAGTGACCAGAGTGAACACGTTAATTGTGTCACCGGCGGCGATTTCCAGTTTCGATTCGATGAGCATGCCGAATTCGTTGCCTTCATCGACGGACGTTGCCTTGATCTTGTGATTTTCAAGTCCGACGATCTTCGCCGTGCCGATTTCGAAATCACGGCGCATGATGCGCACAACGGCTCCGACTGATACTGCGCCGGTGAGGACTTTGCCGCCGACGACTTGGCGATCCTTGGTCCGGCTAAATGTTTTCAGAATCTTCGCCGTGCCAGTAATTTCTTCCGTTGTGATTTTTGGCGTGCGATTTGCGACAAGTTCTTTGGCATAATCAGTGAGCTTGTAGATGATGTCGAATGTCTCGACCGTCGTCTTGTTTTTCTCAGCAGCATCACGCGCACGGGCGTCCATGGATACGTTGAAACCAAGGATGATGACATTGGCATCAGAGCTTGCGAGTTTGATATCGCCTTCGCCGATCGTACCGACGCTGCGGTCGAGAATCTTCCATTTGACTGTATCTGTTTCGAGTTTGCGGAGTTCTCCTTCGACGGCTTCGCCAGTGCCAGCCACGTCACTCTTGATGATGACGGGAATACGGAGTACGCCTTCAGTCTCGCTCACAGTATCACGGAAATTTTTTCTCGTTTCCAAGAACATTTCTCGTGCCTGTTCGGCATCAGGTTTTTTGGCGTAGGCGAAGAATTGGCTGCCAGCCTTTGGCTCAGAGTCGAATCCAGTGACACGAATCGGCGAGGAGAACGTCGCTGATTCGATGGCCGTGCCGGCGAAATTTTCCAAGATGCGTGTGTTGACCAGCGCGCCGTCGGCGACGATGAACTGACCCTTGGTGAGTGTACCGTCTTTCACTATAAGCGTTGCCGAGATGCCGCGCTTGGCATCGAGACGTGCTTCGATCACGACACCCACAGCTAGTTTGTGGTGATCTCCGGTGAGTTCAGCAAGGTCTGCCATAAGTGTGATCATATCGAGGAGATCAGAAACGCCAGTGCCTTCCTTTGCAGAAATTGGCACGACAGGAGTGTCGCCGCCGTAGCCTTCGACGTAGACACCGATCTCGGCGAGGTCGAGTTTGGTTTTCTCAATGTTTGCATTCGGACGATCGATCTTATTGATGGCGACGACAAATGGCGTCTCGCTGGCCTTGATTGTTTCGTATGCCTCCTTCGTCTGAGCTTTGACTGAATCTTCAGCAGAGACGACGAGAATGGCGATATCAGCCACATGTGCGCCACGCGTACGCATACCGGAGAATGCCGCATGTCCCGGAGTATCAATAAATGTGAGCGCACGCATCACGCCTTCGGCAGTTTTGTGATTCACTTCGTACGCCCCGAGGTGTTGCGTAATACCGCCCGCTTCGCCTTCGACGATGTTCGTCTTGCGAATGTAATCGAGCAGTGTGCTTTTGCCATGGTCCACATGCCCCATGACAACGACGACAGGGGGACGTGGAGAAAGCGTTTTTGGTTGTTCTGTTTTTGGTTTCATAAATATTTCAGCTGAGATTTTGATAACGACTTTTCGAACCGTACGACATAATTTTCTGCTGAAAATTTGTCTCGTACTCCGCTCGTCAGCGTCCGTAAGCCGGTTCTCAAAGTGTTATCAAAATCTCAGCCTTTTGCTTTCGTCACTGCTTCTAATTCCTCGCCGGAGAGTTCGAATTCACTGGCATGCATTTCTATTGGCTTCGCGTAGACGCTCATGCGATCGCGTGCATAGAGCGATGAGAGCACGACACCGTTGCCGTGATCGTCGAGAAGCGCGACGGCGAAACTCTGATTACCGCCGGCGTCAGGAAAGGGATTGTAGCGGACAGTCTGCACATTGCGGACACTCTTGGCGAGGCGAATGGAAATTCGCTTGATTTCATTTTCGGATTTTTCGGAGCGTAACTCGAGATTTCTCGTGTGGAGTGCGAGTTCGCGGAGGATCTCATCGATGCTCTCCGGCTGGCCGTTCTTGAATAATGTGCGCAGGCGAAATTCATTGCGTACGAAGAGTACGAGCGCAATGAGCGAAATACCGAGGCCTGCGACCGCTATGATGAGTGTAGTATCCATAGTGCCGAAAGTATAGCGTTTTATGGTCATTTTTGCAATCGTATTTGCGTGTCAGAGTAGAGATACTAATTAAAAAATAAATGGTTGCACGCAGTGCAACCATTTTTATACTACAAACACCTATTGGGAATTCAGAAAGCTCTGAGTTCATGAACTTTCTTTTTGAAAAAATCTTCGAAAGGAGCACTAAAATTACCACTTGGAAAAACTTTTGACAAACCTATCGGGTCGCGGTGGTAATCTCTTTCTTGTATCATTTTCAGGAAATGTTCCTGTATGAAAGTATCATCTTTTGAAAGATAAGCCATGTTGCTCACAATAACTTTTTCAAGTTCAGCGATTTTTTCCTTATCCGCATCGTTGAGATTTTTTTCTTCGGTTTTAACCGTGAATTGAATCGTTTGCCAAAATGCAGTTAGCTCTTCTTTTGTCATTAATTGTAGTGCCTTGAATGTCTCGAAGAGTTCAAGCGCGGTAATTTGCGTACCTTTTAATTTGTCTATGAAGTTCATTTTTTATTTTCACCATACTATAATTATCTTATAAAGTCAATAATAGCGTCCTCAGCTGAAAATCAAATAATTTTCTGCTATAGTCAGTGCATGTTCGGTAAAAAGAACACAATCTATCTCGATCACGCCTCTGCTACGCCGCCTGATCCGCGCGTACTGCGTGTTTTTACTGCTGCGCAGACGCTCTGGGCAAATCCGAGTGCGCTCTATGCCGATGGCGTTACCGCCAAAAATCTCCTCGAGCAGTCTCGACGCACTGTTGCCGATATCGTTCGCGCGCATCCAGACGAAATGATTTTTACGAGCGGCGGCAGCGAAGGGAACAATCTCGCCATTCGCGGAATTGTGAATGCGTATCTGTCAAATGTCACAGGTCAATTGTCAAATGTTCCCAACATCGTGACGACGAACATTGAACACGCTTCGGTGCTTGAGACATGCCGAGATCTCGAGAAGACTGGTCGTGCGACAGTGACCTACGTTCCCGTTGAACCAAACGGCGTTGTCGACCCAAAGAAAATAAAAGAGGCGATTACTCCAGAAACTGTTCTTGTCTCAGTCATGTATGCGAACAATGAGATCGGCACGATCCAGCCGATCCATGAAATTGCAAAAGTCATCCGGTATTTTCGAAAGTCAAATGTCACAGGTGAATTGTCAAATGTTTCTTATCCATATTTCCACACTGATGCCATCCAAGCCATAAATTATTTCCCGCTCTTCGTTGATTCGCTCGGTGTTGATCTGATGACGCTCTCAGCTTCGAAGGCGTATGGCATTCGCGGTTCGGGAATCCTCTATGTCCGACGGAATACAAAAATCAGTCCGGAAATTACGGGCGGAGAACAGGAATACGGTCTGCGTGCCGGCACCGAAAGTCCTGCACTCGCGAGTGCATGCGCACACGCATTAAAAATCTCAGCCGATATGCGTGATGCGGAAACTTCACGACTGACGATTCTCCGCGGCTTGCTCTTTACTGAACTCAAGAAAGTCCTTCCAGAGATGATTGTAAATGGCGATAGGGAATTGCGTTTGCCGAATAATGTAAATATCTCTATTCCAAATATTTCAAGCGAAATGCTCACGCTCTATCTCGGCGCGCGCGGCGTGCTCGTCTCGGGCAAGAGCGCCTGCAAATCAACTGACGAATCTGTGTCACATGTCATTGCCGCACTTCGTCCGGATGAATCACCAACAACGGGCAGTCTTCGCTTCTCGCTCGGTCGCGCAACCACAGAGTCAGACATCCATTCTGTGATTGTTGCCATCAAAAAAGTTTTACCGCTGATTCAAAAGAAATAAATGCACCTCACCCTAACCCTCTCCTGAAAAGGAGAGGGAATGGAATTCCACCCTCGCCTTTCCAGGAGAGGGTCGAGACGAAGTCCGGGGTGAGGTAAATTAAAGTGCAAATGATTTTGCAGCGGATTATTCTGTGATAGAATAAAAGCATGGAAGTCAAAGACCTCAATAAATCCCAACTCATACTCCTCACCATTCTCTGTTCATTCGTCGTCTCGATCGCGACCGGTATCGTGACTGTCACACTCCTGCAAGCTGCGCCGGTCTCCGTGACGAAAACGATCACGAATGTCGTCGAGAAAACGATCGAGAAAGCCGTTCCCGGAACGGTGACCAACAATACGAAAACTGTCGTCATCAAGGAAGAAGATCTCGTCGTCTCTGCCATTGAAAAGAATAATCCATCCTTGGTTACTGTTTTTCGCTTGACTGACGCTGTGGCTGGCACCACGACAACGCTCGGCCACGGATTCGTCGCAGATGCGAGCGGTACGATCCTCGTGCCGAGAGATCTGATTGATTATGGCGGGACATATCTTGCGCTCATTTCCGGCAAGAAATTTACGATTCAGCTCGTCGGCCGGACGATCGATGAGAAGACCGGTCTCGCCAAATACCATCTCGATCTCTCCGGTGACGACAAGGGAGCGAAGTTCACCCCCGTTGAGTTCGGCAACGTTGCTGATTTGAAAATCGGCCAGACGCTCATCGTGCTCGGCAGTGATTCTGATTCGTTCCGCAAGGGTATCATGTCGGGCTTGGGTCACCTCACGCTTTCTCTAGATAGCGGCAAAGATCTGAAGCTCGATGTACCGCAAGTAAATTTCTCTCTCAGCAATTCCATGATTGGCGCGCCGGTCATAAATCTGAACGGGGAAGTTGTCGCAGTCGTCTTGGCCGGAAATTCTGGCCCGATATTGTATCCGGCCGGCATCGTCGCATCGTTCGCGTCCGCGAAATAATTGACAATACTATAAAAACTGTTAAAATAAGTGTAGTTTGTTTTAGATTTTAGACATTAGAACTTAGAAATTTACCTATGCCACCATTTAATCACTTCACCAGCAAAGCCAAAGAAGCTATCAGGAAGGCCCACGAGCTCGTTATTGAGCGCGGACAGAACCATGTAAACTCCGTACACTTGCTCGCGGCTCTTGTCCTCCAGGAGGAATCTATGGTTATTTCAATATTAGACCGTCTCGAAGTCGATACCGGACTTCTGACTGATTCGATTCTCGATATCATCGAGACACCTGAAGCAACACGTACGGTTTCTCCAGCATATCAGATCTATCTCACACCCGATCTCGCGCAAGTCATCGAACACGCAAGCAAAGTCGCTGCGAGCATGCAGGAACAGTTTGTTTCAACCGAACATCTCTTTCTCGCACTTCTCGATATTGCCAGCGAGGCCAAGGAAGTGCTCGCACGTTTCCGCATCTCTCGCGACGCTGCCCAGAAAGTAATTGAAGAATTCAAGAACTCCGACGTGACCGACCTCTCACGCGATAAGAAGATGCGCGCACTCGGCAAATATACGCGCAATCTCACCAAGCTCGCTCGTGAAGACAAACTCGATCCGGTCATTGGTCGCGATACTGAAATTATGCGCATCATGCAGATTCTCTCGCGCCGCACGAAGAATAATCCGATTCTCATCGGTGAAGCCGGTACTGGTAAGACAGCCGTCGTCGAAGGACTCGCCACGCGTCTTGCGAAAGGCGACGTTGCCGAATCTCTGAAAGACAAGGAAATCGTCTCGCTCGACTTGGGACTCCTCCTCGCCGGTACGAAATACCGTGGAGAATTTGAGGAGCGTTTGAAGAACATCATGAAGGAAATCGAGAAAGCCGACGGTAAGATCATTCTCTTCGTCGATGAAATCCATACGATCGTCGGTGCCGGCGCATCCGAAGGCTCGCTCGATGCATCGAACATGCTCAAGCCTGCGCTCTCGCGCGGTGAACTTCGTGCCATTGGCGCGACGACGCTCAAAGAATTTCAGAAACACATCGAGAAAGATCCTGCACTCGCACGCCGCTTCCAGCCCGTCTACATTGATGAGCCGTCTGTCGAAGATGCCGTCTCGATTCTCCGCGGTCTCAAATCCAAATACGAACTTTTCCATGGCGTGCATATCACTGACGATGCCATTGTCGCCGCCGTGAATCTCTCATCACGCTACATCACGAACCGCTACCTTCCGGACAAGGCCGTCGATCTCATCGACGAAGCTGCGTCGGCACTTCGTATCGCACTTGAAAACAAGCCACCGGCTCTCGAAGATGCTGATCGCCGGATTATGCGTTTCGAAATCGAAAAGGAAGCGCTGAAGAAAGAAACCAATAAAGAGGCCAAAGCTCGTGTCAAAGTTCTCGACAGCGAAATTGAGAATCTCCGCGAGAAGAACAAAGAACTCGAACTCAAATGGCGCAACGAAAAAGAACTCGTCGTCTCTATTCGCGCGATCAAGAAAGAACTCGAAGACCTTCGTCTCGAAGCGGAGAATGCTGAGATGCGCGTCGATCTCGGTCGTGCCGCAGAAATCCGCTATGGTAAGATTCCAACGCTTGAGCGTGACGTCGAGACCAAGATGACTCGTTTGAAAAAGCTCCAGAAGTCCCGCCGTATTCTCAAAGAAGAAATCATGCCTGAAGATATCGCCGAAGTCGTCGCGCGTTGGACTGGCATTCCGCTTACAAAGATGCTCGAAGAAGAGCGAGAGAAATTGGAGCGCATGGAGCGAGAACTTGCGAAGCGTGTCGTTGGACAGAACGAAGCAGTGAAGAAAATCGCTGAGACGATCCGCCGTTCGCGTGCCGGCATCAGTGATCCAAATCGTCCGATCGGCTCGTTTATATTCCTCGGTCCAACCGGTGTCGGTAAAACTGAGCTCACGAAGGCACTTGCCGAATTCATGTTCAAT
>CALRCI010000006.1 GCA_943354525.1 Candidatus Nomurabacteria bacterium
AAAGCCCCTGCGCCATCTATGCCGACATACGCTGAAAGTATTCCGCATCCGTCACCTTTCCAAGAAACTACAGAAAATCACGTATCATGAAGCCCAACCGTGTCGTCATAATTCTGGGAGGCATTGTCCTGGCCCTCATCGGGGGATTTACGGCTCTTGGCATATACGTATTCCGTACGCCGGCATTTGCACTCAATATCAATCCCTTTTCAATCACTGAGAAAGATGAGCGTCCATTTTCAGCCACCCCATTTCCCGAAGGCGCGATCTTCGAAGGCACCCATCTGCCAACTCCAGTACCACTGAAGGCACTCTATATGTCCGCGTGGGTTGCTGGCACTCCGACGCTTCGCGAGCGTCTGATCAAGCTCATCGAGACATCTGAACTCAACGCCGTCGTCATCGATATCAAAGACTACACTGGTAGAATTTCCTACGCCGTAGCCGATCCTGCGCTCGCCGCCACGCATGCAAGCGACATGCGTATCCGCGACGTTCGAGAACTCATTGCCGAACTCCATCAGAAACACATCTACGTCATCGGCCGCATCGCCGTATTTCAGGACCCATACTATGTCTCAGTACATCCAGATTATGGCGTGCATCGCAAGAGCGCGCCGACCGAACTTTGGGCTGACCACAAAGGCATCCACTGGCTCGACGCCGGAGAGCGTCCGGTCTGGGATTATGCGGTGGCCATCGGACGAGACGCATACAAGGCCGGCTTCGATGAACTCAACTTCGATTACGTACGCTATCCATCAGACGGCAATATGGAAGACTTGCTCCTACCAGCAACTGGCGACGGAAATAAAGCTGAGACTATCAAACAATTTTTCTCATATCTGCACGACCAACTCTCCGGCACTGGCCCGATCATTTCTGCTGATTTATTCGGGATGACGACGGTCACCACTGACGATATGGGTATCGGGCAAGTGCTTGAGAATGCTCTGCCATATTTCGACTACATTGATCCAATGGTCTATCCATCGCATTTTCCACCAAACTGGAACGGCTACAAAAGCCCGGCAAAGAATCCGTATGCAGTCATCAAATACACCATGGATCGCAGCGTCGAACGCGCTCGCGTCATTGGCGTACCATCTTCGAAAATCCGCCCATGGCTGCAGGATTTCGATCTCGGTGCAATTTACACTCCCGAACTTGTCCGTGCACAGATGACGGCAACCTACGATGCCGGACTCACTTCGTGGATCCTCTGGGATGCAAGTAATCGCTACACGCCCGCCGCACTTCTGCCGAAAACCGATGGTGGCCCGCGCCCGCTCTCGGACGCGCATTCACGTTGATTCAGAGCACGCTCTGTGAGATAATACGGCATACATGAAAACCACGCTCCCCAAAATCCTTCGCAATTCCGGCATCGTCATCATCAGTATCGCGGGAATTTTTTGTCTCGGCTACTTCTTCGGTTCTCGGAGTCTCACGAGTGTCGTACCACCGATGTCACTGGCCAATGTTTCTTCAGCTGGAACGAGCACGACTGATTTCGGTACGTTCTGGAAAGTCTGGAATCTCATCAATGAGAAGTCTCCTGATGCGAATAAGATTTCCGATCAGGATCGCGTCTGGGGCGCGACGGAAGGACTCGTCGCATCGCTCGGTGATCCGTACAGCGTTTTCTTTCCGCCATCTGAAAACAAGGAATTCAATGAGCAGATCGAGGGTCAGTTCTCAGGCGTCGGCATGGAGATCGGCGTGAAAGATAAGATCATCACCGTCATTGCACCGCTCAAAGGCACGCCGGCGGAGAAGGCTGGGATCAAATCTGGTGACCGTATATTGAAGATTGATACTACCTCAACCAATGATATGGCTGTCGACAAGGCAATTAGTCTCATTCGTGGACCAAAAGGTACTTCCGTCAAATTATCTATTTATCGTGACGGTGATCGAGAACCACGTACGATTTCTATCATCCGTGACAATATTGAGATTCCAACGCTTGATGGCAAACTCCGCCCTGACGGCGTCTATGTCATCTCACTCTATAATTTCAGTGCGAACGCAAGCGAACTCTTCACTACTGAATTGGCGAAATTCGCGAAAACTGATAGCACGAGGCTCATCATTGATCTCCGCCAAAATCCAGGTGGGTATCTCGATGCCGCCATTGATATGGGTAGTTATTTCTTACCAGAAGGCACGCCGATTGTCATCGAAAACTTTGGCAGTAGCGCTCCAGAGAAAATATATCGTTCGCGTGGCACACCGCTCTTAGCCGACAAGAAAATAAAAATCGCCATTCTCGTCGACGGCGGTTCGGCATCGGCATCGGAAATCCTTGCCGGAGCCCTGTCGGAGAACAAAGTCGCGAAACTCTTCGGTCTGCAAACGTACGGCAAAGGTTCAGTTCAAGAACTTATACCAGTCACCGATGATACGTCGCTCAAAATCACAATTGCGAAATGGCTCACACCGAATCGTATTTCGATTTCAGAAAAAGGCCTGACGCCTGACGTCGTTGTAAACTATCCGACCGATCTCAAGTCCAAAACCGATCCACAGATGGATGCCGCCGTTAAATATCTTCTCGCTAAATAAATGAAAGTCGTTCTCCTCACTGACGTAAAGAAACTTGGCAAACGCTTCGATATTGTTGAAGTGGCTGATGGTCATGCCGCAAACGCTCTCTTCCCGAAAAAACTCGCCGAACCAGCTACCGGGGATGCCCTCCGCCGCGCCAAAGAATTCCATGATCAGATCAAGATCGGTAAAGCAATCAAAGAAGATTTAATCGAGAAAAATCTCAAGGCCATCGAGTCAGTGACGATACATATCGACGCTAAGGCGAATGAGAAAGGCCATCTCTTCCAAAGCATTCACGAACGCGATCTCGCCGCACGATTGAAGTCAGAATGCCACGCCGATATCACCCCGGACGCAATCAAACTTGCGAGTCCACTCAAAGAAGTTGGCACATACACAGTGGATGTCTGGTGGCACGGGAAGAAGGGGAGTTTCAAAGTCATTATCGACGCCGCCGCACATAAATAAAGTAGCCGATTTTTCCGGAGGTCTCGCGCAGGCGGGTAGCCGAGCCAGAGCAAAATCCTAGCAAGGATTTATGCGTGCCGCAGGAAAAATCGGCTACTTTATTTTTGTGCGGTTAACTCAGCCCTAATACTAAAATAAAAAACCTCTTGCGAGGTTTTTTATTTTAGTATTTAGATGACGTGGACAACGCGCTTCACGACCGTCGTACCATCGAAATGAACTTTACGCTTCGTACCGAATTTGACGATACCGGACTTGAGAGCGAAGAGTGTGTGATCCTTGCCCGTTGAGACGTTCTTACCAGCCATGATGCGGCTGCCGCGCTGACGAATGATGATCGAGCCAGGCTGAGTTTTCTCGCCAGCATAGAGCTTCGTACCGAGGTACTTAGGATTTGAATCTTTTAGGTTTTTGGCGCTACCGCCGGCTTTTCTATGTGCCATGGATTTGTATTGTTATCCACTAAGAGCTCTCGCGCCGAGTGGGGGAATCGCTTATAATTAACGTGCCATTACTATAGCCTGAAACCTATTAAAAATCAAGTACTTTATACCTATGAAATTTTTTCTGTCAATATGTGCTGTTTTACTCGTGGCTATAGCCATTTTTAGCCAATGGAATGAGCTTTCCGCTCTCTATCATAAGGCTGTCTCCGGCACGCCTATACAGACCGTTTTGGGCACTATAACGCTTCCTAAATCAGCCTGCGCACGTGAATTAGAGGTCCTCAGCCAGCAAAAGGCCTCTATCGAGGACCTGCAGGCTAAACTGCCCGGAATGAGGGTGGATTTGGAGTCCCATAAGGCAACGGCAGCATATCGTAGAAAAGTCGGCGAATATAACACCTATGTGGCCGGCATCAATGCTCTGATTAATGATTTCAATATCAAGGCCAGTAAACTAACTGATTTGAAATCCTGTACTAAGATTTAGAAGTTCGGTGCGCTTCGACGGCAAGTGCGAGCGGTAGTGCGAGAAGTCCGATATCACGAACGGCAATGCCGGAGAGTCCGCCGTGGCTGATGAGATCCAGAATAATTTCGATGAGCATGAGGGCGACGATGATCGCCGTGTATTTGATATAAAATTTTGCGAGGAGTGCGAGACCGGCGAGGATGAGCACAATCGCATGAATCGTAACGAGTGTCGTCGCAGTACTTCCACTGCCGAGAAATTTCGGAACGAATCCGACCCACATGCCCGGATTCATGACTTCGTTGATGCCGAACCAGAAGAGCACGAAGGCGAGAAAGATTCTGATAATGACGTCTGCGTTGATATGTTTTTTCATGGATTTATTATACATGCTGGCAGGGTAGTTATCCACAGTTTTTCTTGCATGTGAACGAGCGTTCACATATACTAGATACATAGGTCGTTTAGAAGAATAACAAACAGTAATTTTATGCAGCACCAAGAATATATCAAAACTCTCGAACGGGAACTCCGCCGCATCAACAAAGAGATCGACGCCAAGATCATCCGCGGACAGGAGTATTATCGTGAGGCTCGTGATCATCGCATTCTCATGCGCAAGATCCGCCAGCACGCCCGCAAGAGCTTCTTCAATACCTTTGTTCCATCAATCTTTCAATTCTAATCTATGGAATACAAAAACAAACTCACTGCGTTTTACCAAACACACAAGCGCATGCCCACGTATTCGGAAATGATGTCGCTCTTCGGTTTCAAATCAAAGAACGCCGTCTATCGGCTCGTGGAGAAACTCATGGACGCGGGGTTAGTCACCAAAGACTCTCTTGGGCGGCTTTTGCCGACGGCATCGTTTACTGACACGCCATTGCTCGGACTGGTGAAGGCAGGATTTCCATCGCCAGGCGAAGATGTGCTCGAGACGACAATCAATCTCGATAATTTTTTAATTTCTAAGAAAGGCGAGACCTATATTCTCGAAGTGGACGGGGATTCGATGATCGAAGCGCACATTGCTGACGGTGACATGGTCATTGCCGAGCGCAGTACCACAGCTCGCGACGGCGAAATCGTCATCGCCGAAGTGGATGGAGAATTCACGATGAAATATTTTCGACAAAAGGGAAGTCTGGTCTGGCTCGAACCAGCGAACAAAGACTTCGAACCAATCTATCCTGAACGAGATCTCCAAATTCGCGCAATCGTCAAAGGCGTCATTCGCAAATACTAACCAGTTGTATTTTTCATTAAATTTGTTATATACTGTCCGAAGTTATTAGTAATCTATTTACTAGCCCTATGGATTCAGAAGAATTGACTAAAAACGCAGATATTGAGCGAATTGCTAAGGAAGGTGCTTTAATTTACCAAGAAATCAAAGCACAGTATGAGCCCTCTCATCATGGAGAATTTTTGGCGATTGAGATTGAGAGTAAGAAAGCATATCTTGCTCCAACAAGCGCTGAGGCTGTCGTATCAGCCCGAAAAGAAAACCCTGAGAAAGTTTTCTACGTTGTAAAGGTTGGCTTTAACGCTGCTGAGATGATGGCACATTTATTTACTAAAAAATAAGAATGGTTGAGGGTAAATTTCAAGAAAATGATATACCTGTCCCAGTAGTTCCTGCTGTGATTTCATGGAATGGGGGAGTTCAAACTCCCTTTTTCTTATTAGACACTGGATTCAGCGGAGACATTGCCGTCACAGAACAATTAGCCATCGAATTAGGATTAAAATTCGATGGCATTTCTTCTATGGAAACGCCCGTAGGAAAAATTGAGAACGTTAAAACTGCAACTGCTTTTGCCACAATGGAGGGACAAACATTGTATGTTACCGCAATACTCATTCAAGGCAGACCGTTGTTAGGAATTAGTTTTATGGAGAAATTCAATTACAAAGCAATTGTGGATTGTAAAAACAAGAAGGTAAGCTTAGAAGTAGTTAACTAGCCATGAATTCGGAAACCAGAGCCTGCCAGAACTGCTCCCAGAACTTCACCATCGAACCCGATGATTTTTCGTTTTATGAGAAAATGGGCGTCCCGGCACCGACTCATTGTCCACGTTGCCGTCGATTACGAAGACTTGCATGGAGAAATGATTCTTCACTATATTCTCGCGAGTGTACGTTGTGCCAAAAGAAATTCATCTCGATCTATGCGCCTAACTCTGGATTCAAAGTCCTGTGTCCTAAATGTTTCCACAGTGACGATTGGAATCCTTATGATTACGGTGTCGAATATGATCCAACAAAATCATTTCTCGAACAATGCATCGCTCTGCACAAAAATACTCTCGCCTTGGGCGTTGTCAACGATAATGATATCGCAAGCATAAACTGCCTTTATCCGAATGATCTGGCATTTTCCAAGAACTGCGCCATGGTCTTCATCGGCTGGCGTCTTGAAAATGTATTCAATTCGTTTTCGCTCGCTGCTGGCAAGAATTTATCGGATTGTCTCTGCATTGCTGAAGAATCACAATACACCTATGACGCTGTAGCCGCGAATGGCGTCGCGAACTGCAAAAGTGTGTACTGGTGTTCATCTTCTGTCGGCTGTGCTTTTTGTTATGATTGTAGAGGATGCACAGATTGCTTTATGTCGAGTGGATTGCGCAATAAGAAATATTTTTATAAGAATCAACAATATTCCAAAGAAGATTACGAGAAGATACTAGCCTCATATGCTCTGGAAACACGGAGCGGGTATCGGAAGGCGAGAGAGGAATATGCTGAGTTCATCAAATCGCAGCCGAGAAAGTTCGCCGAACTCCAAAATAGCATCAACTGTACCGGTTCAGATATTATCCGTGGCAAAAATACAAAAAACTCCAGCTTCGCATCATTTTCTGAAGATTCTAAATATGTACACAATGGTGTGACATTCAAATCCTGTTACGATTGTGAAGTAGGCGGGGAGACAGAACTCGCTTACGACTGTATTACTCCGGATCACTCGTACCACAGTATCGCAACCATTACATCATGGAAAAACAGTTACGTTGCATATTGTTTTGATTGTCACAGTTCTCAAAACTTGCTCGGTTGTGTCGGCATCAAAAAAGGAGAATACGCGATTCTCAATAAAAAATATTCAAAAGAAGCTTATGAGGCTCTGTACAAAAAAATAGTAGCCGATATGCGAGCGCGCGGTGAATGGGGAGAATTTTTCCCTGTAACTCTTTCTCCATTCGGCTACAACGAAACTCGCGCACTCGATCAGAATCCAATGAGTCGCGAAGAAGCACTCGCACAAGGACTTGTGTGGCAGGACGAAATCCAACAAACGAGAGACAGAGAGACGGTCGCTCAAAACGACGTACCAGATGCCATTGGTGACCTATCTGATGCGATTACTAATCAAATCTTAGCGTGTATATCTTGTAACCGCAATTACAAGATATTACCAGATGAATTAGTGCTCTATAAACAGCTCAAAGTTCCAGTTCCTGAACAATGCTTTTTCTGTAGACACAGGGAACGAGAGAAAATGAGAGGCGGATATGATTTGGTCACTCGACAATGCGATTGTTCAAACGCTGCGCATAATCATGGGGAAGGGCGATGTGAGAAAAATTTTGAGACTTTCTTCACAGACAGGGAATCTCGACCAATATATTGCGAGGATTGTTACCAGCGATCAATTATCTAAGGCATCTAAACCCGCGCACGCCCTCTACTACGTCGTAAAAGATATATTGTGCGACATACTATCAAATCCTCCCCTAGGGTTACTCTTGACACAATTCCTATAAAAAGAAAACCACTCACCTGCTAAGATGAGTGGAATTTTTTAGGACTGGAGAATTTCGATGGCAGAATGAATTCGTTGCAGTGTTTCATCGCGGCCGAGAACTCCGGCGAGCGTAAACGGATCCGGAGATTTGTCTTTGCCCGAAAGCGCTACTCGCATTGGCCAGAGCACATTCCCCTTTCCGACCTCCTCGGCATAAGGCATGATTTCTTCTTTGACCAATTCTGCATTCCAGTGCGCAGAATTCATTGCTTCAAGTTTGACTGCGACATCTTCTAAATGTTTTGCCGCATTTTCTCGAACACTGTTCTTCCAGATCAGTTGTTCGGCAGTGCAATTCGGTGCATCGAAGAAATATGCGAGTTCTCCGGCATCGGCCATCGTATGCACATCACTCCATTTCGAGACATGATCGACGATGATTGGCACAATGTCATGCAATCGTTCGATTGAGAAACCTGAGAGTGTCTTGATGCTCTCCGGCAGGAATTCCAATATCGCCTCTTCCTGCGCTTCATGCGAAAGTTTCTTGATGTATTCTTTGTTGAACCAATCAAGTTTGTCGATATTGAACACCGCCGAGCTCTTTTGCACTTTTTCGATTGAGAAATTTTCTACCAATTCTTGCAGACTGAACATTTCCCTTTCCGTGCCAGGATTCCAACCAAGCAGCGCGAAGAAGTTGATCAATGCTTCAGGCAAATAGCCGCGCTCACGGAAACTTTTGATGGAGACGATTTCAGCATGCTTGCGTTTGGAAAGTTTCGTTTTGTCCGGCGCCATAATGAGAGGAATATGGGCAAACTCTGGCACTACAGCACCGAGGGCTTCGTAGATGAGAATCTGGCGAGGCGTATTGGCGATATGGTCCTGTCCGCGAATTACCTGTGTAATATGCATGTCGATATCATCCACAACGACGACGAAGTTGTAGAGTGGCGTATCCAAATCTTTTGCAATGACGAAATCTCCGAGATCGGTGGTATCGACACTGATATCTCCGAGAATCAGATCATGAAATGTAACAACTTTGCCAGGATTGCGAAAACGAATGACACTCTCGCGGCGATTTTCCATATCAGCTTTGGCTGAGACAGTTTCGCGAGATACTTCCCGTTCATTTGAGACATAGGCGAGATTTTTCGCAATCAGATCTTCGAGCACTGCTCTGTGGCGTGCGACATGTTCACTCTGCGTACTTCTCTCATCATAGGAGAGTCCGAGCCACTCAAGTGAACTGATGATGTCATCGGTATATTCCGGCAGTGAGCGTTCTTTGTCAGTATCTTCGACACGAAGCAGAAATGTTCCCTTGTGCCCTCGAGCATAAAGATAGTTAAAAAGTGCCGTGCGAAGCGTTCCGACATGGAACCAACCTGTCGGCGATGGCGCAATACGGACGATGACTTGTTCGCTAGCTTTCATGTGAGAGTCCTATTGAGATAAGTTCGCGAGCAATGGTGAGTGCGGCGTCGCCTTTGGCAAACGTGACGGCATTCTTTGACATCTGCTCCATTCGCACTTTATTACCGATCAATTTATTGATTTCCGCAGCGAGGATGGACGGCGTGAGATTCACTTCTTCAATCACTTCACACGCACCGCTGCGCGCATAGTTGAATGCGTTCGCTTCTTGATCGCGCGAAACGGCACGGGATATCGGAATAATGATAGACGGAATTCCCCAGCCGGCAATCTCGAAAATCATCGAACCTGCGCGAGAGACAACGAGTGTTGCTGCGCCTGCGGACATCTTTAGTGCAAGCGTATTAAGCGAGCCAAAGGCCTTGTAGCGGCCGCTGTTCTCATTTTTCTCAAGGATCACCCCTGCCCTGCCGATGATATCGTCAAAATTCTTCGGGCCAGTCATGTGGATGACTTGATACTGCGCCAGAAGTTCCGGCAAGGCCTCGAGCAACGTATTGTTGATCGACTCTGCACCGAGTGATCCGCCAACGACAAGGATAACCGGAATTGTCGGATCAAGTTTGAGAAATTCGAACGCGCCTTGCGTTTCTTTCTTCAAGATTTCTTTGCGCACGGGCTGACCAGTCAGTGCAGTTTTATTTTTTGGAAAATATTCAATCGCCTCATCGTATGAGATGGCAATGCGCTTCGCGAATTTTGCCGTCCAAAGATTCACACGGCCTGGAATCGAATCAGATTCATGGATGACGACGGGGATGCGAAGAATTCGTGCAGCAAGCACGGTCGGAAACGCCGCATATCCACCCTTGGAAAATACGACATCGGGATACACTGCGAATAGTTTGAGGAGTGCGCCCAAAACACCTGACGCAGTTTTGAAAATATCAAAAAAATTGCTGATCGATCGATAGAGTCGACGCTTCCCTGCCCCAATGTGCATGTACGTAATGCCATTTTCAAAAAGTGATTCTTTGTCATACTCTTTGTCGGCGAAATAATATAAGCCAACTTTCAAAAGTTTTTCTTCCGCCGCAACATCGTTGATGCGCTCGGCAACGGCGATAAGCGGATAGAAATGTCCGCCGGTACCTCCTCCTGTCAGAACTATTTTCATGATGCTTTTTGAGATTTAGAAATATTAAGAATAATACCGACGGCGGCGAGCGATACGAGAAGCGATGTTCCGCCCTGACTTACGAATACGAGCGGAACTCCGGTGAGCGGTAGAACGCCGACGAGCGAGCCGATATTCCAGAGCGATTGGAACGTAATCAGTATAACAATTCCGATCGTATAGAGTCTAGCGAACTGATCTGGTGCCCGCGTGGCGATTCGCATGCCTCGGAGCGCAAATGCCACGTACAGGAGGATAATGAGAATACCGCCAATAAAGCCGAATTCCTCGGCAATAACGGCGAAAATCGAGTCTCCTTGAGGCTCCGGCAGATAATTGAACTTCTGAATACTCTGCCCATATCCCCTGCCCGTCAGGCCTCCCGAGCCGATGGCGATAAGTGATTGGTCGAGCTGATATGATGAACCAAGCGTATCGCGTGTCGGATGGATATACGTCTCAAGACGACTCAAACGATATGGCGAGAAGATAATGAGCGCGACAGACACGACGACGAGCAATCCTCCGAGATATGCCAGATATTTCATCGGCAAACCTGAGGCAAAGAGCATGCCGAGACCGGTGACGACGAGCAAAAGAAAACTTTTTGTGTCCGGCTGGAAAAGCAATACTCCGGCGACGATGGCGAGAATTATCATGAGCGGCAAGATTCCGAATTTGAAACTAGCCGCTTTTTGTTTGGCCCATGAGAGCCATCCAGCGAAGTAGAGCACGAAGCCGATCTTCAGAAACTCTGCCGGCTGGAATGAGAAAATCCGCAAGTCAATCCAGCGTGATGCACCACCATGCGAGAATCCGAGTCCTGGCACGAAGACGAGTGTGGTAAGAATAATTGTGGCGAGGAAGAGAATAAAACTGTGTCTGCGAAACCATTTGTACGGAATGCGTGATGTCACGAAGAGCGCGATGAGGCCGCCGACAAGTCCGAGCGAGAGCTGCGTAAATATGACGCTATAGAATTTACTTTCATTGCTCGCGAGAATTCCGAGTGATGCTGAGATAAACATCAATATCCCCGCGATGAGAATCGTGAGGATGAGTCCGAGAAAGAATTTGTCGAGTTTTTGACCTTTGATCATATAGTTATAATACACCCAGTAGAGTCAATTCTTTATGGAGTTGATCTACTGATTCAAATTTAATTCCATGCATACCAAAACTTTTTACTGTATCGATATTCTTTTGCCCATCGTCAATAAAAACCGCTTCTTCGGGAGCAACGTCTAATTTATTTAATGTAACGTCAAAGATTTCTTTTGTTGGTTTCTTTACGCCGACTTCCCACGAAAATGAAATGACGTCGAACAAATCTCGTATTCCCCATGTATCGAGTACCACTGACTCAAATACTGTCGTGTTCGAAATAAAACCAAGTTTGTATCCCTTACTTTTCAAAGTTTGTAACAATTCTAATATCCCAGGAAACAGTGTGGCTTTTTCGATACCTTCTCTAAATAAGTCTCTAATCCAGACAATATTCTCAGGCGTACTCTCGAGATGAAACTCTTTCAAAAAGTTTTCAGCCATTTCTTCTTCTGAATCCCACTTTTTTAATTGAACGGCATGCTCATACAGATGCATGAAATCAGGGGTTTTCTCTATGCCGAATTTTGATCTCAATGATTCGGATATTCCTATATTCTTTGTCCCTAAAGTTTCCCAGAGATCAAATATAATTGCTTTGATTTTCATAAAATTATTTTTTATCTATCACAATAGCTTCACCATCCTTAATATATTTTACCTCGTATGGGTAATTTTCAGCTTCGGGAAAACTCTGACCTTTCCAATGAGGAATAATCGAAAACGGAACAAGACTGAGTCCTGTCATATTTGTAAGTCCTATGGTATTGCGATCACTTTCCTTTCCCCACTGCGACAGTTCAATGTTCGGTCCAGCAATCACACTTCCGGCGCTGATACCGACATATATTTTATCTTTTATGATTTCAGTAATATGTTTGGCAAATCCTGATTGACTGGCATAGTACATCAAGTAAAACGTATTTCCGCCGTACACATAGATAATGTCATAGGGCTCAAATGCGGCAACAATAGATTCTTCATTTAGCTTCTGTAAATCAACAAAATCTACGCTCATCCCTAAATCCGTAAGGTCTTTCACATCACCGGGAATGTATTTTTGTTTTACTTCTTCTGGCTCTTCATTCATCGCCGTCGGTACAAAAGCAACACGAAGACCTTTTGGGTCACGAGCGAGAAGAGCAAGAAAATCTTTCTCATTTGTATCACTGAGTCCCGATGATGTGAGGAACAATTTCATTGCAATTTTAAACTTATCCAATCAACGTTATCACCACTCCGATAATCGCGAGCATCATGCCGATGATCCAGTAGCGCATGGTCACTTTGTAGGCGGGCCAGCCGATGGCTTGAAAGTGGTTGTGGAGCGGGGCGATTTTGAAAATCTTTTTGCCATGGCGGTATTTTTTGGAAAGGATCTGAAGTATCGATGATGCCGACGTGACGATGAGCGGCAGCGCGATGATTGGAAGAACAACGACGGCTTTTGTCAGGAATGCGATGACGACAAGCGTTGTCGTGAGTCCCATCGTACCGGTTTCAGAGAGAAAGAATCGCGCCGGTGGAATATTGAACCAGAGAAATGCGAGCAATCCTCCGGCGACAGCAAATGCAAATGCGGCGAGGTCGAATTGTGTGTGATAGTACGCGATAATGCCGTACGAGGTAAACATGATACTGAAGAGACCGCCGGCGAGTCCGTCGACACCATCGATGATTCCGCCAGAATACATGCCGATCATGACAATGATGAAAATCGGAATGAAGAGAACTCCGAGCGAGATTTCGCCAGCGAATGGGACAATGATCGAAGAGACTCCAAGTTTGACGTAGAACCAATATGCGCCGATAGCGGCAATAATGAGTACGAGAATGAGGCGTTTCGTAAGTGATAATCCCCCGCCGACGTGGCCGCCACGATCACGACAGACGAGATAGTCATCGATAAGTCCGACAAGCGATGCGGCGATAAGCGTGAAGAGCGGCAGCCACGTCTGATTGCGCGAGAGAAATGAAATTTTGAGCAGTGTGGCGCTCGGCACGAAGAATGACATGATCATGAATCCGAGTGCGACGATGAGCACGCTTCCCCATACGACGATGCCACCCATGCGTGGAGTTTTGCGGACTTCATCATTGTGCAGTGCACTGGTAAGTGTCGCCGCGCCGCCATCAAGTGATTTCTGCACGCTCGTTTTCTTCCAGAGTTCATGCGCGTAGAGAAATTTCGTCAGAAATGGCGTCGCCAAAATCCCGACAACGAATGTCGAGAGTGAGGCGACCAGAATTTTGACGATGTTTGGGAACATTTAACGTTTGAGACTTTCAGTAATAATTTCTCGAGTAATGACGCGATCATCCCACGGAATCTTGCCTGTCGGCAACACCATAGATTGCTCGGCGCCCTTGCCGGTTATAAGCACTATATCATGTTCGCGGGCTATTTCTATAGCTTTTTTGATGGCTTCTCTCCGATCAAGCGGCGTAAAAAGTGATACGCCGGGTACTTTGCCTCCGCCAGTTGGCGGATTCTCGGCGAATCGCGCAACATCATCAATTATTCCCTGCGGTTCATCATCATATGGATCAACAGTTGTCACGATCACGATATCGGCAAGTTCTGCACCGATTGTTCCGAGATGTTCGCGTTTCGCCTTGTCACGACCACCACCTTCTGCACCGAGAATTACAATTATCTTGCCATCTGCGTGTTTCATTTCTCGTGCCGTATCGAGAAGCGCACGCATCGATAATTTCTCATGCGCGTAATCCACGAATACGGTATACGGTTGACCGAGATCAATGCGCTCCATGCGTCCGGGAATGAGCGAGAGATTCTCAAGGCCGGATTTGATGTGCTCATACGTCACGCCGAAAATTCGTCCGAGAATAATCGCCGGCAGTGCATTGTAGACATTGAATTTGCCAACGATGGCAATATTGAATTGCTCTCCATCAACGACGAAGTTCGTCATGTCGCCACGCGATGCGACATGTTCGGCACGTACACCACCGCTGGAAAGACCGAAAGTGATTTTCTCATCAGCGTCGAATCCGAGATAATATGGGGCATCTTCACTGTCGGCATTCGCAATAATAATTTTCGAAATATATTTTCCGTTGAGCACTTTGTGATGATCGGACAATGAGCGGAACAATTCGCCTTTTGCCATTTTATATTTCTCAAAACTATTACCATGATTCGGCAGATGTTCCGGCGAGAGATTTGTAAATATTCCGACATCGATATCAATTCCGGTATGGCGACCAAGTTTGAGTCCTTCTGATGTCACTTCCATGACCACATGTGTCACATCAGCACGCTGCATATCGCGGAGGATTTTCTGCGTAATGAACGGTCCGGGCATCGTCATGTGATATGGATTCATACGCTCGACATTTCCAATACGAATGTTTGCCGTACCGATGAGACCAGTTCGAAAATTCCCCGCATCAAGGACGCTCCAGATGAAATTTGCCGTCGACGTCTTCCCCTTCGTACCGGTAATACCAATCACGACCATGTGCCGTGCCGGATGGCCATAGAGAAACGCCGCAAGCGAGGCTTTGGCGTAGTGATATTTGATGATGGCAGATTCTGAAATCAGTCCACGAATGAGTTTTTTGAGCTTAGTCATTGAGATATTTTTGTGTTCTCTCATACAGTGAGAGCGTATCGGTAAATCGTCCGTCGCGCGTCGAACCGAGGACGACACATACGATTATATGGCCGTTGCTCGTTTTATACAATATTGCCAAGTTGCCCTGGGCGAGTTCTGTAAACCCTGTTTTCGAGGCGAGCAATCCACCGACGGACTCTGTAATTTCATCTGTGTTAACGGCACTGTGATGCGTGCCTGAGAGCGAGACAAATTCATGATTCTCGACGATGGTCTGTGAAAATAATTCTGGATGATTGAGATACGCATACACGAAAAATTCCACGACATCTTTAGCCGTACCGACGGCACCGGCAGTATCGGCACTGACGTCGAGTCCGGTCGGATTATTGAAATGCATATCAGTGAGACCGAGCGCAGCGGCTTCATGGTTCATGTAGCCGACAACGCTGCATTTGCAGGACTCTCCGGCAATCTGCGCCAATGCTTCAGCGCCGTCGTTGGATGACGACATGAGCGTATAGGCATAGAGGTCGCGCGGCAGCCACTCCTCGCCGGCAGTAATAGTGGCCAGCGGCCCATCGACGAGCGGCGTATGCGGAATAGTCACCGTCTCACTCTGTATGAGTTCCCGCGCCGCCGTGACACTCATGATTTTCGTGATTGATGCGAGCGGACGAACTGTGTCGACATCTTTGGAATACAGGATGCGCCGGTCAGTGACATCATAGACGATCGCGCTCTCTGCGAGAATCGTCACGTCATGAAAATATTCTGCCGGATCATGTATCGTCACGCTCGGCACGATCGCTGCCGCCGGCAAAGACGCCGGTGCAATGGCTTGCACGCCTGTGTACTCGTCTCGTAGATAGAGAGTTGCGAGAATTGCGAGTACGATCAGTATCCACGATAGTACGTATTCTCGTTTGGACATATTATTCGGAAGATTCTTCTGCCGCCGCAACGCGCGTTAATTCTGCGCCGAATTTTTCCATTTCCGGCATCTCATCGATCCGTGCGACGCCCATGTACGTGAGAAGATCGATCGTCGGCATGTAGACGAATTTACGCGAATCGCTCTCGTGTACCTTACGCTCGATCAATCCGCGCACGAGGAGATTGCGGACGATGAAACTCGAGTTCACTCCGCGGATATAATCCACTTCCCCGCGCGTCGCACCTCGTTTGTAAATAATGATTGCCAGCGTCTCGAGTGTCGCTTTGGAAAGCTCGCGTTTCAATTCATCGCGGCGAAGTTCAAGCAGTGCATCCGAAAGTTCCGCTCGCGTGCCGAGTGTCACGGCTGTATCGCTCCACACGAGCGTGAGCGCAGTACCCTCGAGACGTTTCTCAAGTGTTGCGAGCGCATCTTCGACTTCGTTCTTCGGGCGCTTCGAAAAATTCGCGAGCGATGAAATCGTCATCGGCTCTCCTTTATAAAAAAGCATGCCTTCGATAATAGTTGCGAGTTCCATAGAATTTAAATTGTTTCAGTTACTTGTTTGCTAATCGTCATGTCCGAAAATGTCGCGTCCTGCAGCACATCGATCAATCCTTCGCGGACCAACTCCAGCATAGCGAGAAATGAGACGATTGTATAGACTTTTTCTTCCTTGACGGTCTCCGGATTCGGATGTTTGGAAAACTCACGAAATGAAAATGTCATTGCCGTCTGGATTCGATCGACAAGCGATGAAATCATTTCGTCGATCGACATGACTTTGCGAACTTCGATTTCAGGAAGCACTTCCTTCTTCGGAATGCGGCCGAAGACGTCTTGGAGCGCTGAAAGTAGATTTGCCGGTGTAAGTATGGCATCGGGACTAAAGACTGGATCATTCCAACTACGCTCCGGTGCAAGCAAAATCACCTCAGCACCGAATTGCTCTTTGATCACTGCTCCGGCTTCTTTGACGATGGAGTAGAGTCGCAGGCGCGCTTCGAGATTACTGATCTTCTCTTCTTCGTCTTGTGTCAGCGCAAGATTTGGCAGAAGCGAACGGGATTTGATGAGAATGAGCGTCGAAGCCACAAGTACGAATCCCGTCGTATCTTCAAGCTGCATACTACCCATCGCACGCATCCGCTCTATATATTCGTTCGTTACTGACGCAAGTGAAATCTCATTGATGAACAATTTGCGCTTCTCAATCAGCTCAAGCAGCAACTCCAACGGCCCCTCGAAATTGGGGGTTTTGACGGTATAGGAGACAATAGGCGCACTTTCTTCCATATGGGGATTTTAACATTTTTATGCCTATAAAATCAAAGTATTTTGGTTTTTCCCCATCTTATTTGAGCCATTACTTGACCAACATAGGAGTTCAATGTAGATTGAGCATATGTCAGTATCAGTTAATCATGCATATAAGTTCCGCTGGACACACCCACATACGGGCGGCCTTTATGCTATACACTCAACGAACTGGTAATGTAATAAATCTATAGCACAGATATGACAAGAGGCCGCCCGCAAGGGCGGCCTCTTTTTTAACAAAATTAATTACAAAAAATGAAAACAAACACCCACAAAGCAATAGTGTTCGACTTTATGAGAACGCTCTATGATCCCGAGACGCGAGCGTTACTTCCCTACGCATTTGATGTCCTCGAATATTGTTCGACTTCATATGATTGTTATCTGGTTTCGTACGACGAAGGAGATCGCGACACGTTGGTCAAAGATTTAGGAATCGATATCTTTTTCAAAAAAATATTTTTTCTCAAGCGTAAGACGAAGAAGACGTTTGGGAAAATTATCGGGAATTCATATACCGTAGTGTATGTGATTGGTGACCGTGTAGAAAGTGAAATCCAGATCGGCAACCGCCTCGGATACACGACGATCTGGCTCCAAAAAGGCAAATTCCAAGGACGATACCCGATACACAAAAACGAACATCCTGATTATTGCATTCAATCACTTGAACCACTGCTGAAAATCCTCTAATTATTTTGGTGATAGCGTGCCGGTGGAGTCCGGAACTCGCCGGCACGGTATCACGAAGATACCACAGCAATTAGTTGCTGTCGCACTTTAACAAAAAAATAAATTAACAATGAAAAAACACAATGAACTCGTCGAGTACCATCTCGACTGTGGTTACTGGTCCACACGAAACGACCAGCGGTATGGGTATGTTCTCTGCCCGGAGCCATTCAGGATTCCGCAAAGATTCTTCCCACAACTTACAGATATCGGAATATTAGTCGCCGACTATCATCGAGGGATAAAAGAACTCTTTAAATTTTGCCTCGATCATGCAGATTATAACCGTACATACGCAAGTATTGCTCGAATCTGCAAGCAGGCAACAGATGGACTTCCGATACTTATCCCTGAAAGGAATATCCCTATTACTAAGGTAGATTTGATGATTGATACCGATAATCGATTACGCATCGCGGAGATTGATTCATATAATCCACGAGGAATTCCTTTCGCTTTATTTCTTCGCGATATTTATAGAGATGTTCCATCCCCTTTTTGTGGTATTACTGAAACTATCCGAAACTTTGCTTGCGAAGATTCGTTTTCTTGGATATATGCTGATAAAGAGCGTTATTATTCGACTGCATTTAAACAGATGCAGCGAATACTGTCCGAAGAAGGGATTGCTATGTCGGTCCATAATATAACCGAGCTACAAAAATTCGACCCGAATTCGAAGACAATGATTATTCCTTGGGGTATTGGCAGACCCGAAGAACTTCGCGGTAAAGAGATGTTAGTTCAAGCATATGATGAGAATCCTGAAAAATTCATGTTTCCGTTAGTACCATGGACAGCGACAAAAGGCCTTCTGGGGATTGTTTCAAATGGATACGGAAATCCTGAAATAGAGCATCTCGTGGAGAATTTTTACGCTGGAGGAAATCTTAATCTCTTCCGTACGTACACTCCCCCAACGGTAAACATCAGTAAACAGGGTAAGGAAAAACACTGGTGTTACGGGAAGAAATTTGTGCTTAAGAAGAATGTATCGAGCGGACTTAAAGGAGTCTGGATTGCTGACACAACACACGAAGAATTTCAGAAAGCATCTAACATAAAACGCTCGACATATATCGCACAGGAATTTGTGGAACAACGAACATTTCCGATTCCTTATTACACTGAAAAAGGACATGTTCGGACAGCAGATTGGTATCTGCGCCTCACCGCATATATCGGCGCAAACGGCGAAGTTCTGGACACTGAAATCACCGGCAGGCAAACTCCGGACGTACACGGCGCACCGGATTGCATCATGCTGCCGTGCGTTAGATAAGCGAATCGATAGTTGTATATATAACAGATCCCGCATTTTTGCGGGATCTTTTTATTTCTTCACCTTATATATTCCCGGAATCCACGTACCTTGGCGCTTGCGGCCTTGGAGAGAGAGCTTGTAGCCGCCGAAGATGACATCGCGGAGGAGTTTCGAGAGCGAGAAGAGCACGGTGAGACCAATGACGATGAGTACGATATTGCGGATCGTGCCGATGCCGCTGACGATAAGTTCGATGCGTTCGCGGAAATACCAGCCGGCAAACATATAGAGTGAGACATACACGATGAGCGCGGCGAGATCGTAGGTAATGAACTTGCGCCATGAGACCTGCATTTGGCCGGCCATGAACGGACCGAGGAAGCGGAGCTGGATCATGAAGCGAGCGAAGAAAATCACTTTCGTGATATGCATCTCGATCCATTCGCGGCGGCCTTCGATGCGCGGCGCAAAAAATTTCTTGTAGAGGAACGTGACCAACCGATTACCCTTTCTTGATAGCGCATAGATAACGCAATCGCTCACGAACAGTCCGGCGATGACGATCGGCAAGATCACTATGCCGTTGGCGCGAGGCCCACCAGAGAGATAGCCAAGCGCGAGCAGGACGACTTCTTCCGGCACCGGAATAACCATGTTAGAGAGCGCTGAAACGCCAAAAATTCCGATATACGAGAGCGAACCGAGACTTCTGATGAGTTCTTGTGTTTGGCTCATCGTAAAAAATTATTTCTTGATCTCTAGACCAAGCTCCTTCAATTGCTTACTGGAAATTTCCGACGGCGAACCCATCATGAGGTCCTTGCCTTCGCCGGTTTTTGGGAATGCGATAACTTCACGGATGTTCGGTTCATTTTGCAGAATCATGACGATGCGGTCAATGCCTGGTGCGAATCCTCCGTGCGGCGGCGCACCATAGGTAAACGCTTCGAGCATATGGCCGAATTTGAGCTGCTGCTGTTCCTCTGAAATCTTGAGCAAATTGAAAACCTGTTTCTGCATATCCCGTTCATGTATGCGTATCGAACCGGAAGAAAGTTCATAGCCATTGAGCACGAGGTCGTAAGCGTTCGCACGAATCGATAACAGATCCTCGCCCTTCATGAATTTCTCCTTGTCTTCGTCTTTGATCGAACAGAACGGATGATGCACCGCTTGGAGTTCTCCGTCGTCAGTCTTCTCAAACATCGGGAAATCCACGATCCAACAAAATGCGAGTTCATTCGGATCATTTTTATCAGTGCGCAAATCTGGTTTGTCGGAACCGTATTTCTCCATACTCTCGGCATACGTCATACGTGGAAACGGCATCTGTGAAATTTTCTTCTCAGGATAGAGCTTTTGTACGAGCTTGATAAACATCGCTTCGGTGTATTCGAGCACTTCTTCTTGCGTTACGAATGACATTTCGTAGTCGAGCTGGGTGAATTCCGGTTGGCGATCACCACGCGTATCTTCGTCGCGCATGCAGCGCGCGATCTGGAAATATTTCTCAAATCCGGCAACCATAGAGAGCTGTTTGAATTGCTGCGGCGATTGCGGCAGTGCATAGAATTT
>CALRCI010000007.1:0-13272 GCA_943354525.1 Candidatus Nomurabacteria bacterium
AGATTACGCGCGTGCACCTCGAATAAGACACGGCTACATCTATTCATGACGACGGCAATCATTCGCTCGTCGATTACAATCGTGCCGGCGTACCGCTGATTGAACTCGTTACTGAACCAGTGATCAAAAGCCCGAAGCAGGCAGGGGATTTCGGTCGCGAATTACAACTTTTGCTCCGCTATCTCGGCGTCTCCGAAGCAAATATGGAAAAAGGTGAAATGCGTGTCGAGCTCAACATCTCAATCTCAGATGATCCGGCGAAATTCGGTACGAAAGTTGAAGTGAAGAACATCAACTCATTCCGCGCCGTTGAACGTGCAGCAGAATTTGAGATCAAGCGCATGGCAGAACTCCTCGATGCGGGCAAAGGTGCTGAAATCGTGCAGGAAACTCGCGGTTGGGATGAGGCCAAACAGCGCACATTCTCTCAGCGAAGCAAGGAAGACAGCCACGATTATCGCTATTTCCCTGATCCTGATATTCCAAAGCTCTATCTGAGTGAGATTTTCGATATTCCGAAACTCCAAGCCGAGCTCCCGGAACTGCCTGAGGCAAAGCGTATTCGGTATGCAGAAGCTTTTGGGATCAAAGATGAAGATATCGAAGTATACGTGAATGATGTGGAACTTTCGGTATGGTTTGAATCTATTGCAAAAATCTTGAACGACAAGGAAAAAATTCGTGTGGCTTCCAACTATATTACTTCTGATTTTATCGGTCTAAGAAAAAACAATCCTGACGCTGTTAAAATGTCTTCTGTCGCTAACTCAGCTGAGCTTATCACCATGGTAACAGATGGAGCAATTTCCTCCCGGGGTGCTAAAGATATTCTTTCAATGATTGTCATAAACGACGAGTCTCCACGAAAAATCGCCGAAGAAAAAGGCTTGATTCAGAAGAATGATCCCGAAGCACTCAAATTGATTGTTCAGAAAGTTATCGATGAAAATCCGCAGGTGGTTGCTGATTTCAAAGGTGGCAAAGAAGCTGCGATTATGGGACTTGTTGGCAAAGTTATGAAAGAATCAAACGGCAGTGCTAATCCACAGCTTGCAAAACAATTACTTCTCGAGTCACTTAAATAATATGGACGAAATAAAAATCGGGCGATACATGCATTATAAAGGCATTCCACACGATGTTCTTGGTGTCGCACGTCACAGTGAAGATGACGCTCAGGAATTTGTCATTTATCGGCACATGAATTCAAAAGGTGTAAATCAAATGTATGCTCGTCCAAAAGAATTATTCTTGTCAGATGTCGAAGTTGATGGAAAGCACATTCCACGGTTTGTATATCTCGGAGAATAACTTATAATAAAGACATGGAAAATAAAATTCGTGTCGCTATCAATGGCTTCGGACGCATCGGACGTGCGTTCTTGAAAATTGCGTGGGACAATCCGATGATTGAAATCGTTGCCGTGAATGATCTCGGCTCAATCGAGTCGCTCGCATATCTCCTCAAATACGATACGGTCTACAAGATGTGGCCGAAAAGCATCATGCATGATGCGACTTCGATTATGATTGATGGCAAGCGTGTGCAGTTCGTATCCGAAAAAGACGGCACGAAACTCCCATGGCGCGATCTGAAAATCGATGTCGTTGTCGAATCTACTGGGCTCTTCACTTCCTACAACAAGGCGAAGTTCCACATCGATGCCGGCGCGAAAAAAGTTGTGATATCTGCTCCCGCGAAAGACGAGCCCGGCGCATCTTCTGCTGCCACGATTCTCATGAGCGTGAACGAGAATAAATTTGGTACGTGTGATATCACTTCCAACGCTTCCTGTACAACAAACGCCGCTTCACCGATTATCGGCATCATGCACGAGACGCTCGGCATCGAGAAAGCAATTCTCAACACTGTGCATGGCTATACGGCTTCACAAGCGCTCGTCGACGGTCCGAGCAAGAAAGATCTCCGTGAAGGGCGCGCTGCAGCGCAGAATATCGTACCGTCATCAACTGGTGCGGCAATTGCCGTCACGCAAGCATATCCGGAACTCTCAGGACTCTTTGACGGCATTTCTATCCGCGTACCAGTGCCTGCAGGCTCAATTGTAGACGTCACATTCATCGCTAAGCGCGCAACGACGGCCGAAGAAGTGAATGCAATCCTCACGAAAGCTGCTAGTGATCCGCGCTGGAAAAAAGTTTTTGATGTCACTACTGAACCACTCGTTTCTTCCGACATTCTCGGCAACTCGCATGCATCCATCGCAGACCTCGCCATGACGCGTGTTGTAGGAGGCAATCTCGTGAAAGTCATGGGCTGGTACGATAACGAAATGGGGTATACCTATACGCTTGTCGAGCATGTAATCAAAACCGGGCAGTCGATAAAGTAAACGATGTGATTCTGGCTCGAGCTGAAGATAAGATAGCATATGATCCTCTCTGGGAAGATTATTTTAAATAGTTACATCGATGAAATAAATTGAATTAAAGAACCCCAAAAAGGCCTTCACTGAAGGCCTTTTCTAGACTATTGACTTTATATAATAAGTATGTTAAGATAAAGAAAACATTCAACATGGATTCAAAAATAAAAAACCATCAAGGTACTTTTCATTTCGGCAACCTATCTTGTCTGACTGACAAAATAACCCTTCCTTTTTCTTCATGGTATATTCTTCTTGACAATGGTCATCTTGGATATTCTTTTCACGCAAATGTTTTTGCGCAAACGACTGAAGAAATAAAAAAACTGTATTCCATTCCGCCACCTGTTGTGGGTGAAGGAATGATACATTTTTATGGACAGAAAAAAGGTTTTGATGTAAGTGGTGACAAAAAAGAAGAAGTTGTGAAAATTCTTCAATCAGTATTTCCTTCAATTTCTATCAGGATTGCTAAATAAAATAAAAAAGTACTGCAAAGAGGATTCTTTTAAGAAGAGTCCTCTTTTTCTATTTATCGAAAAGTTCTTTAATTTTGTTTTAAAACAATTATTGCTATACTTCAAACAGGTATGAAAATCTACATCGCATCAGATCATGCCGGATACGAACTCAAAGAAAAGCTCAAAATGTATTTGAGCCATATGGGTCGTGATGTCGAAGACCGCGGCGCATACGAATATGATCCGAATGACGACTATCCCGACTACGTGAAGCAGGTTGCTGTGGCGATTGCGCAAGATCAGACTTCCCGTGGTATTATCATTGGCGGCTCGGGCGAGGGAGAAGCCATGTGCGCTAATCGCATTGCCGGAGTTCGCGCAGCAGTTTTCTATGGTACTGAATTTGCAAAGACTGCTGTGGATGTATCTGGACGCACCAGCGAAGACCCATTTGAAATTGTTCGCCTGACACGTCTGCACAACGATGCCAATGTGCTCTCGCTTTCGTCGCGATTTCTGAATACTGAAGAAGCGACTGAAGCGGTGAAAATTTTTCTTGAGACTAAATTCTCAGGCGAAGCGCATCATACGCGAAGATTATCAAAATTTTAAATGTATGATAGCTAGGCCGGGCCTCGCAATCCGGAACCGCGAGGCCCGGCCTAGCTTCCTAATTTACCCATGGAAATAATCCCTGCAGTCATCCCACAATCAATTCACGATATCCGCGCTCATGTCGCGGGTATTTACGATCTCGTCCGTACGATTCATCTAGACTTCTGCGACGGCAAATTCGCTGGTCCGGTAACATGGCCAGCGAACGGTCAGGATGAACGCGAACTTTCGATGATTATGCACGAAGAAGACGGCATGCCGTACTGGAATGAAGTTGAATACGAATTTCACCTCATGTGCCAGAATTCTGTTGAAAACATGGAAATGTATCAGCGACTCGGTCCGCGTCGTATTATCTTCCACCTCGAAGCTGAAGACACTGAGAACGACGCGTTCAAAAACTACCTCGAAGGCATCGATCTCTACATCCGTGACCTCATCGAATTCGGCATCGCTATTAAATCTGATACACCGCTAGAAACACTCTATCCCTACATCTCGCACATCGACTTCGTCCAAATCATGTCAATTGAGAAACTCGGCTCGCATGGTGAACCATTTCTCGAGAGTTCCATTGATCGAGTCAGAACGCTTCATGAGAAATATCCTGATCTACCGATTTCTGTGGACGGCGGGGAAGACTTCGACAATGTCCACGCGCTCAAAGATGCCGGGGCGACACGTCTCGTCATTGGTGGCGCGATTTGGAAGTCCGGCAATGCTCGCGCAGCAATCGAAGAGTTCGAATCCATGTTCAACTAAACAGATGGTTAACCAGGCCGGGCCTAGCAAATCCAGAACCGCTAGGCCCGGCCTGGTTTCACTTTGTGCTATAATTTTCTAGTAATGCTCACTCCGGAAAAAATAAAATTTCTTGAAGAGAAGGCCAACGAAATTCGCATGTCAATCATCGAAATGCTGATTGAGGCTGGATCTGGACACACTGCCGGACCGCTCGGCATGGCAGATATTTTTACACTGCTCTATTTCCATACACTCAAACATGATCCAAACAAACCCGACTGGCCTGATCGCGATCGACTGGTGCTTTCAAACGGTCACATCTGCCCAGTACTCTATGCTTCGATGGCGCACTCAGGATATTTTCCTTTGGTAGAACTCAAAACACTGCGTAAATTCGGGACACGCCTCCAAGGCCATCCACATCGTGAATACTTATCATACGTAGAGACATCATCCGGTCCGCTCGGTCACGGACTCTCTCAGGCAGCTGGGATGGCTATGGCAGACAGAATAGATCATGGCATCGGCAGCCAGCGTACAATCTTTGCATTACTTTCGGATGGCGAACACGATGAAGGAATTACTTGGGAAGCAGTACTCTTTGCCGGCAAGGAAAAACTCCGTAATCTCATCGCCATTGTCGATCGCAACAATATCCAAATCGACGGTTTTACTGAAGATGTCATGCCGCTGGACAGTCTCGCGAAAAAATACGAATCATTCGGCTGGCATGTACAGGAAGTTGACGGTCATAACTTCGAAGCGCTTGATGCTGCAATCAATATGGCACATGCAGTGTACGAGAAACCATCCGTCATCATCGCACGTACGATTCCAGGCAAAGGCGTGCCTGAATTCGAACGTGATTTCCATTGGCATGGCTATGATTTGAACGCCAAGACGGCGAAAGAAGATTACACGAAAGCACTTGCTGAACTCCGTACTCTCGGTGGCAAGATTAAAAGCGAACATCAATAATGTTAAACCCCGAACTAAAACTAAATCCCAAAGTTTGGAACGACGATGTCGAACAGATTCCGATCCGCAAAGGATTCGGAGAAGGATTGTTAGCGGCTGGCATTGCTGACAAGAATGTCGTCGCACTCTGTGCGGATCTGACTGAGTCGACACAGATGTATATGTTCAAAGATACATTTCCTGAGCGATTCGTACAGGTAGGTGTCGCCGAGCAGAACCTCGCCGCGCTTGCATCTGGAATGGCTGCCATGGGCAAGATTCCGTTCATCAGTTCGTATGCCATGTTTTCTCCTGGTCGCAACTGGGAACAAATTCGTACGACAATCGCATACAATGATCGTCCGGTAAAAATTGCCGGCTCGCATGCAGGAGTTTCTGTCGGTCCAGACGGCGGTACGCACCAAGCAATCGAAGACATCGCCATTATGCGCGTCATTCCAAATATTGATATCATCTCACCGTGCGATAGCATTGAGGCAAAGAAAGCAACGCTGGTAATTGCAAAAACTTCCAAGCCAGCATATCTCCGTCTCGCACGCGAAAAAACCGGCATCATTACGACACCGGAAACTCCGTTTGAAATCGCTAAAGCTCGTACGTTCTGGATTCCTGAATCAGGTCTCGCGCATGTCGGCATTATTGCAACTGGCGCGCTTCTGCGCAATGCATTATTCGCTGCACGTGATCTCGAAAAAGAGGGAATCAAAGTCCAAGTCATAAACCTCGCCACGATTAAACCGCTCGATGTCGATGCAATCGTCGCTCTCGCAAAGGAAACGAAGGCCATCGTGACTGTCGAAGAGCATCAAATCGCCGGAGCCATGGGATCTGCCGTTGACGAATGTCTCGCCGCAAACTTTCCTGTGCCGATCGAATTCATCGGCGTGCATGACCAGTTCGGGCAGTCTGGCACTCCACTAGAATTGATCGAACACTACGGCATGGGCATCTCGCATATCAAAGCTGCGGTCAAAAAAATAATCGGAAGAAAAGGGTAGCTTTTCTTCCGATGTTACTGTTGATTACTGATGTCTTCGTTCAGGTTGTGATTGGGCATGTCGATGATTTCTCCAAATCTGCCAATCTTTTTATCGAGTTTTTCTGCGCTCGCGTGGAGCTGAGCGAGAATCTTTTCGCTGTCGTCGATAGCATTCTCCTGAGATAACACATCTCCGCGGTAATCTTTTTCTTTGATAGCTTCTAACCGCGCCTCTTCTTTGCGTATCTCCATGTCGAGGGTGTACTTCTCATTGAAAAGCCCTTGACCTAGAAATGTCTCCGCACTATCGCTGACCACAGTATCGCGCGCGAGAAGACTGTTAATTTTTGCCGCTTCTTCTTCGTGGCCGGTCTTAATGAATTCGTATTTTTTAGGGTTCTGTTCCATGGTTGAAAATTTTATTAAGTGTATCTTTTTTTAGTCTGTGCGACAAGCGTCATTTAATTCTGCGAGATGAGAGTCTGTATCTCTTTCTTCTTCGCTGCAAGTGCGGCTATGATTTTCGGAACCTCATATTTTTTGCTGAACTCATCCATCCACGGCTCCTCTGGCAGGTCATCGCCTGCCAGAGCTGGTGCGCTTGCAGGTACGAGCTTCTGGCGAAGCGCTGCCAGTTCTTTTTCCATCGTTATGATCTTATTGAGCTGGTCATGAGGATTGAGGCTTTGGCCGAGTACGTCATTGAGTTCTCGTTTAATATCCATGAGTGAATCTACTGCTTTCTGTTTTTCGGCAGCGTCCATGCTGTCCGTCATCCTGTCGAGGGCTTCTTTGGCAGTGACGTTGTAATCAGCTTCGACCGGTATGAAATCCTGTGAGTTGAAATTCTTTATGATCTTTTTGAAAAAATTTTCAGGCATTTTAAATCTTGGTTAACGTATAATTTTCCGGCGCATGTGACAAATGCGCTTCGATATCATTGATTGATAGCAATCCTTTCTGTGCGCCGACGTGCTGGACGACGTTCATTGCGTTGACGAGCGCATAGCGGATCGCATCCTCCATAGTAGACCCTTGAGCGAGCATCGATGCAATAGTCGACGCCGTGGCATCTCCCGCGCCGGTACGCTGCATCGGTGGAGCGATATCGGGAAATGCAGGAATAAACCACGAATCGGTACCATCGAAATAATAGAGTCCTTTCGGGCCATCTGTGATGACGGTATGTTTCGGGCCGAGTGCATGAATGCCGGCGAGCAGTGTCTGTATATCCTCAGCTTCATTTTTTAAGATACGCTGCGCTTCTTCGCGATTGCAAATAAAAAGCTCTGAGCGTTTGTAAATCTCAGCCAGTTTTTCCGTGCCAAGTTCCATCTGATACGTGCCGGGCTGAAATGCGAGTTTAGTATCTGGATGTGTGTTCAAATAATTCACGAGCTCCGGATACAATGCTCCCGTGCCTTTGCCGATAGAAGACAAATAAATCCATTTCACTGATTCAGGGAAAACGAACTTTCGCTCGTAGAGTGCATGCTTCACGAGAATCGTACGTTCAGGGCCATAGCACAATACGAAATGATAATTTGTCGGCAGTATCGGATCAGTAGTTATGAATTCAGTAACGACATTTTCTTTTTTTAGATTGTTGATGCAGCCAGTACCACGCTCATCATTACCAACGACAGCAGACAATGCAGTTTTCAAACCAAGACGAGCGCCTGCGACGGCAGCATTGGCGCTATTGCCGACGGCGAAGACATCTTCGAATGATTCGTAGGGAACTTTGTCGCCGAATCGGACGCAGAGTTTGGAATGTTCATGATTCACGTCATATTTCACTTCTGCATCAGAGAGTCTGATAAAACAATCCACCACTACGTCTCCGATTGCGAACATGTCGAGTTTTTCCATACCCATAAGTATAGCATTCCAGCTTCGAAGGACAACAGTGCTACAGGGGTGAGACCCCCTTCCGGATTCCGGAAGGGGGTCTCACCCCTATTTGACGATTGCTGGGGATTATAGTACTTTTAACCCAAATAACAACAAAAAAAACATCCACATTAACAAAAAAACTTACAACCATGATTAGACTTTATCGCAAAGACAGTGCAGGCTTTCAAAAAGTCTTCACTCTGATTACCCGAAACAACCTGCCGCTGGCAGAATCCGAACACCAGATACTTATTGAATTACTGGGAGAAAATGGCTTATACGAAATCTCCGATACAAGAACCGAAACACCCGTCGGCACGCGCCTTATAGAAATATATCCGCAGTCGACGTATGCCTCACCGAAGTCATCGAAATCACTGCAGATTTTTGAGAACATTGACTTGCCCGGCATTCTCCGCTGTGAAGAATCCAAAATATTTTTCATACTGGAAGACCTGCCGCTCGACGACTTCTTGAAAACACTGCCGGATTTCGACCCGACTAATTACTCGGTGCGTGATGGCATGGAATTCACTGAGGACTTGTATGCCAAACGTACGATTGCTCCGCATGACAGCACTGTATGCCTGATGTCGGTAACGCAAGAAACCGGTATCCAGGCGCTGATACGCGCTGGTATTGCCGAAGCTGATGCGCCGAAATGGCACCGTTATTTCACTGAGATAGAGAAACGTAATCCGTATGAGTTGGAAATTGATTTGATTGTGTATGGGTTTACCCAACACAGCAAGCACCCGAAGACGAAATCCAAATTTGATTTCGGCGGCGTGCTTTTGCCATCGGTTATGGATACCGTTACACGCATTTGGAAAGAACATCCTGGCAATGCCATCAGTGCATTCCATGATAATTCAAGTTCAATTGCCGGAAGTACTGTACCGTTGCTTATTTCAAATTCCGACGGCACATTCGAATACGTGCCAGTGCGTATTGACCATCTGGCAAAAGTTGAAACGCATAATTTTCCGACTGCCGTGTCACCGTATCAAGGTATGGCTACCGGCGTCGGCGGCTGTACGCGAGATATTCTCATGTACGGCCTTGGCGGACAACTGTATAGCGCATTCGATTTGATTGCAGTTCCTGGAATCAAATTCAGAAACGGCTACCGTATACCTGGAACCGAATTCTTCGACACGCCGAAAGGCCTGGCTGACGGATTAGAAATACTGGTGCAAGGAACCTACGGCGGCTGCAATTACTTGAATGAATTAGGCACTCCGAATACTATGGGGAAGATGCATTCGTTCTCGTTGGAACTTGCGAGTAGAGAAAAATTTGCATACTACAAGCCGAATGCGGCCATGGGTATGCTTGGAATTTCTCCGCGTGCAAATGCAAAAAAACAGACTCCGCGAACAGGCATGCTCATCATCCGCATTGGCGGACTCGGATGGCCTGTCGGATTCGGCGGAGGATTGGGTTCGAGTGTTACGCAAGGTACATTCAGCATTGAGCGTGACCGTTCTGCAGTGCAGCGCGGTGACGCATTGATAGCGATTGAAGTACACAAAGTAATCAACGAACTGATAACGATGTCGATTAACGGCAATCCGATAATCAAATCTGCCCACGACCAAGGCGCTGCCGGTATTTGTAATGTTACCGGAGAAATCGTTGAAGACGCTGGCGGATGGATTGATTTACACCATGTAGCGTGCGGAACAGAGATGTCCAACCGTGAAAAATTTCTCGCAGAGTTTCAGGAATCATACGTGATTCTGATTGACCCTGAGGACTTAGACACGGTTCGGAATATCTGTGGTGGCAAAAAAGTACACATGGAAGTGCTAGGAAAAATTACTGGAGATGGCCGATTCAAGGTCATCGATGCCGGCAACGTATTAGTAGATATGCAGATTGGCGCACTGGAAAATTCAATCGAATCCATTGTGGTAGTAGATGAACAGCCGCGCGCACTTACACCGATACATATTTCTGAAACACTGACGTTTCGCGATATGGTGAAGTACCTGCTTGCACAATTAGCTGTCGGACACAAAGGATGGAAAATCCACAAAGGCGACCAAACCGTTGGCGGTAGAACAGTGATGCATCAATACGGCGGTCCGATCGGATTGCCCGTAAACGATGCGACATGCATCAAAACCAGTTTAGACATGCATGATACGACTGGAGTTCTTTCTGCATTGGGACATTTACCGAATGCACTATTAGTAGACCCTGTTGCTGGAGCACAGCACGCAGTAGTACACGCATTCCTCAATCTGATTGCCGGTGCACCGGGTGATATACGTTTGGAAGAAATAAACGCATTGGTCAATGAAATGTGGCCGTGCTCGCTCCCGGGTGAAGACCTGCGGATGCACCAAGCCGTTACCAGTGCGACCAATATCATTGAGGCACTCTTATTCCGAATTATCGGCGGCAAAGATTCAGTTTCATTTTCGACGAAAGTCGGGGATGAGATTGTGAAGTCGCTCGAGACACTGCTGGTCACATTGATTGTACCGGTAACCGATGTATCAAAATGTTATACGCCGTATATCAAACAGCCGGGGAAATCACATCTCGGATTGATTGATTTGTCCGGCGGCAATAAGGGATTATCCGGTTCTTACTTCGCCCAGTCTCTGGGACAGGTAGGCGACCGTATCGCACGATTGGATTCTGACCTCATACTTCGCGGTGCGCAATTTGTTCTGCACCTCAAACGTGAGGGTTTGATACTATCGTGTCATGACACGATGAGTGATGGAGTATTCGTCACCATTATGGAAATGGCACTGGCTGGATGCGCAGGAGTGCAGTGTACAAATGGAAGCGATTCCGATGCAGCTACGTCATTCGCAAACTGGTTTGCAAATTTTCCAGGAATGCTGGTTGAATATATGCCAGACGCCTTTGATACAATCATGCAGATAGCTGACACGTACGATATACCGTTTACGAGCATTGGATTTACCCGTGGCGGAGTAAAAATGGAGGAAAACGTTTTTACTTGCAGCCATGTGCATGTACAACAAATGTTTATGATGTCGGAATTGATGCAATGGTTCGATACGACCAGTTACCGCATTAACACTGAACAGATGAACAAAGAACTGGCGTACGAAGCGCATCAGAATATGTGCACCCGTACCATGCGTCCGTACACCGTGCCGTTTCAAGTTTCCGTGCCGGTTATTTTCACTCCCAAGCGTACACCGCGCGTAGCGATACTCTGGGAAAAGGGAAGTAATGGCATATCGGAAATGGCGGCATGGGTCAAAGCTGCCGGTATGGAAGCAGTAGATGTATCTATGGATAGTTTGGAGCGCGGCGATGTAAGCCTGCGCGATATGGATGCACTGCATGCCGTTGGCGGATTTTCATTCGGCGACGTATTTGGTTCAGGAGTAGCTTGGGGCAGCAGAATCAAGCACAATCCGAAGCTGTTCGGGGAATTTGAAAATTTCTTTTCCCGGAAGAACACGCTCGGGCTTGGCGTCTGCAATGGATTTCAACTCTTCATCATTTTGGACCGAATGTTCAATTTCATGATGCGTGAAATTCCGCTCAAATGCCGTCCGCGATTAGTACCAAACAAATCCGGAAAATTCGAAGCATACGAACCGCGTATTATCATTCCCCGCCATCAGAAAATTTGGTTGGCAGGAATGGCTGGTTCTGAATTTTCAGTTCCATCCGCGCATGGTGAAGGAAGATTGTCTTTCTCACTCCCCGCATTTGCGACACACGTCATGCAAGCGCATTGCCCGATTTTCTACGCAGATGATAACGGCGAAGCGACGATGCAGTATCCATTCAATCCAAGTGGGTCATACGGTGGTATGGCCGCACTGCAGTCTGGTGACCATCGGTTCCTCGGCATGATGCCGCATCCGGAGCGCCTGCTTTCTATGGATAATTTCTCATGGAAAGGCGGTTTTGCTTCTGATGTTGTGACAAGCCCATGGATACATTTGGTGGAGAACGAAGCAAGATGGTTGTATGACAATATGGATATATAACAGCAGTAAGTAACGTACATGAAGGGACTCAAAATATTTTGAGTCCCTTTTTTATTCTCAAAAATTAAATGCTATACTCGCAGTATATGAAAACACTTCGCGAATATGTCCTTGAAGCTGACCAGAAAGGTATCGCCATCGGTCATTTCAATATCTCAAATCTCGAGGCATTCCACGGCATTTATGCCGCTGCGAAGAAGCTCAATCTGCCGGTTATCATCGGCGTTTCTGAAGGTGAACAGAAATTTGCCGGCCTTGAAGAAGTCGCCGCTCTCGTTACAACGATCCGTGAACGGGATAATTTCCCGATATTTCTCAACGCCGATCATCATAGCTCATTCGAATCAGTCAAAGTATGCATCGATGCCGGCTTCGACATGGCAATCATCGATGCTGCTAAATCTGATTTCGATACGAACGTCGCAGTGACCAAACAGTGCGTAGAGTATGCCCGCGAGGTAACGAAGAATACTGGTAGAGATATCCTGATCGAAGCGGAACTCGGATTTATCGGTTCAGGATCCGATATCAAAGACGCAATTCCTGAAGGCGCAGGAGTGCTCACCAAACCTGAAGACGCACAGCGATTTGTCGAAGCGACCGGCATTGATTTATTCGCACCATCAGTCGGTTCTATTCATGGACTTATCAAGACTGGCAAACCGCATATCGATGCCGAGCTCGTAAAGAAAATAAAAGAAACCGTGCACATTCCGCTCGTGCTTCATGGCGGATCGGGACTTCGAGATGAAGATTTCACTAACGCCATCGCTGCAGGCATTTCAATCGTGCATATCAATTCGGAAATTCGATTGGCGTATCGCGAGGCAGTTGAGAAAACGATGGCAGCCAATCCGAATGAGATCACTCCGGCAAAACTGCTCCAGCCAGCTGTGGATGCGATTGAGGCGATAGTTGAATCTCGACTTAAACTTTTTAATGGTATTAAATAATTCTATGTATTATTGGATTTTACCTCTCGCGCTTCTGGTCTTCTTTGAGTTCATTGCAGATATTTTTTCCAAAGAATATTCCCTTCATCAGACGTGGTGGTTCTGGGGATTGGCACTCTTGTCATATATCATTGCAAACATATTTTGGCTCTCCGCTATAAAAAATGGCTCTGGTTTGGCGCGCGGAGCCATTCTGTTCTCAGTGGGATCAGCTGTTGTTGCCACGATCATTGGCATATTGATCTATCATGAAAAAACCAATGC
>CALRCI010000007.1:13282-16606 GCA_943354525.1 Candidatus Nomurabacteria bacterium
TGCAATCCAGCTCGTTGGAATGCTCTTAGGCCTCTGTTCATTGGTACTTATTTTTTGGGAATAATCAATGAAAGACGAGATCAAAAAATTCTGGAAAGGGGATATCGATGATTCACCTGAAGCACTGGCGAAATATTCTCGTGATGCGAGCATGTTTGCCATCACACCTGCACTCGTCGTCTATTCGCGCGATGCCAAAGATATTTCAGAACTGGTGAAATGGGCAAATGTCGCCAAGCGTGATTATCCGAATCTCTCACTCACTGTGCGCTCTGCCGGCACTGATATGTCCGGCGGTCCACTCAACGATTCGATCATCATCGACGTCACGCGATACATGAATCGAATCATTTCAATCAATCAGACTCCGCCAGAAGCACTGCTGCCGCGATTTCCGGGCGCAGCAGCATTAGAAACTAGTGGCGAAGGTATTGCCGAAGTCGGATGTTTCTATCGCGATTTCGAGACAGCTACACTTGCCAAAGGCCTGCTTCTGCCAGCCTACACTGCTTCCAAATCCATCAATGCACTCGGCGGCATGATCGGCAACAACTCCGGCGGAGAACTCGCACTTCGCTACGGCAAAACCGAAGATTATGTCAAAGAACTCTCCGTCGTACTCTCCGATGGCTACGAATATTCCATTCGACCATTACCACGCCGTGAACTCATGAAAGTCATCAACGAGCAGTCGCTTCTCGGAAATATTTACAAAGGTATTTACGAATTGATTGAAGATCACGGTGCCATCATCGAATCAGCCCGTCCGCACGTCACAAAAAATTCTGCCGGCTACTATCTCTGGAATGTCTGGTCACGCGGAGTAACTCCTGACGAAGATATTTTCGATCTCGGTAAACTCTTTGTCGGATCGCAAGGCACACTCGGCATTGCGACGAAGGCGACATTTCGATTGGTAAAAAACATTGTTGCTCCGAAATTAGTTGTCGTATTTGTAAACGATTACCAGAATCTCGGCGAGATCGTCAGCGAAATCGAGCAGACGAAACCGTTGTCATTCGAATCATACGACGATAAGACATTCAAACTCGCCATGAAATTTTTCAAAGATCTAGTGAAATCAAAAGGATTGTGGGGAACTCTGAAGATGGGATTATCATTCCTGCCGGAATTTTTCATGGTACTTCGCGGCGGCGTACCAAAACTGTTCTTACTCGTCGAATATGATGGTTCCGTCATTCCGGACTTGATCCGGAATCCAGAGCCTGTCCTGAACTCGATTCAGGATCCAATCTCCAAGCTTCGAGATATCTGTTCGAAATGGAATTTACGCATGCATATTGTGGAAGACGAACGTGAAGCTGAGAAATACTGGGCGATGCGCCGCGATTCGTTCGCACTCCTACGCAAACATGCCGAACACATGCGCACGGCGCCGTTTATTGATGACGTAATCGTACCGATTGAACACATGTCGACATTTCTGCCAGAACTCAATGCGCTCGTTGCAGCATATCCATCGCTTATTTACACTATTGCTGGTCATGCTGGCAATGGCAATTTCCATATCATTCCGCTCGTCGATCCTGCCGATCCGAAACTTCCTGAGATCGTACGCGTACTCTCGCAAGACGTCTATAAACTCGTCGTTAAATATGGTGGGTCAATCACTGCTGAGCACAACGATGGTCTCATTCGCACGCCGTTTCTCTCGTATCAATATTCTCCGGAAATCATCAAACTTTTCGAACAAGTCAAAACTATCTTCGACCCTGCCAGCATTTTCAACCCCCATAAAAAAGTCGGCTGCACGCTCGACTACTCACTCTCTCATTTGCAACCATCCGATACTCCTCACTCATCGTAACTATTTGTAAAGCGGAAGCAAAAATACTCTCCAAAGAGGCTTACGGAGCGCGACTGGCGCGAGTACGAGACGAAATTTCAGTAGAAATTTACGTCGTACTCTTTGGAGAGTATTTTTGCTGGAGCGAAGTATAGCAGTTGCAAAACCTCTCTTTTTACGTTATAGTCTTCGCATGCCACAAATCAAAGCAACTACCCGCAATTCATCTGATTCTACGGGATTTCTCCGCCAATCAGGCCTCATTCCTGCCGTTCTGTACGGAAAGGGAACTCCGACGACTCCAATTACCGTTTCTGACCGCGAATTCGCAAAGATCTGGAAGGAAGCCGGCGAATCTACCATCGTCAAACTCGATACGGATCAGGGTGTGAAGAGCACGCTCATCCATGATGTCCAGTTCGATGCCGTCTCGGGCGTCGCACTTCATGCAGATTTCCTCGTTGTTGATACTACGAAAGCCATCACCATCAACGTACCAATCGAATTCACCGGTCTCGCACCTGCAGTGAAAAGCGGTCTCGGTACGGTGGCGAAAGTGCTCCACGAAATCGAAGTTTCAGCACTCCCAGATAATCTTCCACACTCAATCACTGTCGATCTCTCATCTCTCGAAAATCTCGACAGCCAGATCACTATTGCCGATGTGACATTCCCGACAGGTGTTACTCCGGTTACCGGATCCGACGAAGTTGTCGCTTCGGTTGCAGCGGTAAAAGAAGAAGTTGAAGAAGCTGCTCCGATCGACCTCTCAGCTATCGAAGTTGAGAAGAAAGGCAAGAAGGAAGAAGAAGGCAACGCTGTCACAGAAGAAGCCAAATAACGTTACCTCAAGTGAAGTCCCCGATACGTTCGGGGATTTTATGTTAAAATACTATTATGCGAAAAATCGCAACGCTTATTTTTATAATCCTCATAGCCCTCTCGAGCGGTACACCGGTATTCGCACAGCAGACGCAGCTCAACCAAGCCCAGAGTGATCGTGCTGCGCTTGAAGCGGAGCTCGCACAGCTGGAAGCCGAGATCGCACAAAAGACCCAAGAACTCAAAGGCCAGCAGGGCCAGTCGCTGACCATTCAAAACGAGATCAAACAGCTCCAGACTCAAATTTCCAAATCCAAACTCGACATCAAGGCCAAGACTCTGACGATCAAAAAATTGGGCGGAGAGATCGGCACGAAACAGAAGACAATCCAAACACTTGCCGAAAAAATAGATACTGAGAAAACGTCACTCGGCCATCTCGTCAGACAGACTCGCGAATATGACGATCAACCCCTCCTCGCCGTAGTGCTTTCGCGTAAATCAATTTCCGATTTTTATTCCGATATTGATACCTATTCTGAAATCAAAGGTGCTCTGAAAACGTCTGTCGATGAGATTCAAGGAAACAAGAAACAGACCGAGGTTGAGAAAAAGACTCTTGAACAAAAACAGAACGCCGAACTCGATGCCAAAGCTGCACTCGAAGCTGCCAAGGCCAAAGTTGAGCGCGATCA
>CALRCI010000008.1 GCA_943354525.1 Candidatus Nomurabacteria bacterium
ACGTTACGTACATCTTGGCATGGGTTATCCGCTCAATCCTCGGTTCTCTCGACGCTCAGGTGTTCAGTGCGCTCAAAATCGAGAAGCTCCTCGCTTCTGCTGGTGTCGATAAGACATTTGCAAAGGCTGGGATCAAGCTTGACGTCGGTGCCTTTATCGGTGGCCTCGTAAAGTGGTTCATCATCGTTCTCGGCCTCGTCGCCGCTCTCGATTTTATCGGCCTTCCACAGGTAACTGGTTTCTTGAGTGGAGTAGTCCTATCCTACATCCCTCACGTCATCATTGCCGCTCTCGTCCTCGTCATCGCTACAGTACTTGCTGATGCGATGAGCAAGGTTGTCATGGCATCGTCTCGTTCCACGAACGTGCATTCTGCACGCCTCTTGGGCACGATTACGCGCTATGCTATCTGGATTTTCGCGTTTATCGTTGCGCTTTCTGAGCTCGGTATCGATGCTCAGGATATGCACACTCTCTTTGCTGGCCTTATCGCAATGCTCGCCCTCGCTGGCGGTCTCGCATTCGGTCTCGGTGGCAAGGAAGCTGCTGCTCGCACGATCGAGAAACTCAGAAACGAAACTGCACGCGAGTAATATCCGTCTTTTTCAATCGGAACCCGCCCCTCGCGCAAGCGAGGGGCGGGTTTCTTTTTGTCAGTCTGTGGAAAACGCCAAGGCGTAGCCTAGAATGCCTAGGCTACGCCTTGGCGTTTTCCACAGCATTGCGTTTATCGGTCCGGAAGGCATGCATGGTATAATCGGCACACAGGTAACAAACGGGAGAAGTCGAATGCTCCCTCAATTATTAGTTTTCTATTATCAAAATATCTTTTTTATTATGAAGAATTCAAACAAAGGTTTTACGCTCATCGAATTGCTCGTCGTCATCGCCATCATCGGTATCCTCTCAGCTGTCGTGCTTACGGCAACGGGTGGTTTCCGTACTCGTGGCAAGGATGCGAATGCTAAATCAACTATGGCTTCGATCAAAAATGCCGCAGAATTGTATTACGGCAGTACTGGTCTCAATACGTATGGTAGCGGTGCAGCACAAACTGTTACCTATAACGCGTCAACTGTTCCTGGAACTACTCCTCCTCCAACAGCAGTCTCTGTTTGTACTGATACTGAAATGGCCCGTCTCGGTAAGGCTGTTTTTGGTCAAACGAACGTAAACGTTGTGTGTACCAGTAATCCAGGAAGTTATACCATAACAACAACGCTCAATGACGCTACAATTTATTGTAGTGACTCCAACTCATTTACAGGCACGATTCCTTCTACAGGAGCTGCACCGTTCTCACTCGGTGTTAAGTGTCAATAATCTAGCCAGTTTTTCACAAAAGCCGCCCCGGACGGGGCGGCTTTTCTTTTGCATGTGCTAGAATAGTTACATGTGACTTGTAACATGTCGCATGTAACATATATGTTCACCATCGTTCTTGGCATCATCATATTTTTCTTCGGGACGATTATCGGCAGCTTTCTCAATGTCGTCATTTTTCGCTTTTCGTCCGGACGCACGCTTCGCGGACGTTCCATGTGCATGTCATGCGCGCGGATGCTCGACTGGCATGAGCTGATTCCGCTTGCAAGCTTCTTCATGCAGAATGCGAAGTGCACGAAATGTCGGACAAAGATTTCTTGGCAGTATCCGACAGTCGAAGCACTGACTGGCCTCATCTTCGTCCTGATTGTCTTCAAATTCATACCGTTGCTCTCATATTCGATGGCGGATTTCATCACTACGGTTACGTATTCGATGATGCTCTGGTCCATTGCTATTGTGATCTCCGTATATGACACGAAGCACATGATTATTCCCGACAAGCTTGTGTACTATTTCGATGCGCTCGCACTTGCCGCACTCTTTCTCTTCCAAAACGGCGTTCTCTCAGTACATATGCCGTCGCTCCTCGCCCTTTCTGCCGGAGTCTTTCTCGCCTTGCCGTTCGCCATGCTCTGGTTCTTCTCCCGCGGCCATCTGATGGGGCTCGGAGATGCGAAGCTGATGCTCGGTCTCGGTTGGCTCGTCGGCCTCGGAGCCGGTTTCAGTGCGCTCATGATCGGCGTATGGGCGGGGACGATTGTCTCCCTCTACCTCCTTGTCCGCCACAAGGACAAATTCTCCGGCACGTCAGCGGTACCATTCGGACCGTTTCTCGCGCTTGGCACGTTTATCGTCTATATTTTCTCAATTGATCTTATTACGCTCATCCAGCTCTTCTGATGAAACGAGTTTTAAAAAAATTTAATTCTCACTCTCGACTTGATGCCGGCATGACGATGATCGAGCTTATGGTGACACTATCAATCATGGCGATTGTCGCAGGTACGGTACTTTTCAAATTCTCAAATTTCTCAGATCGTATTTCTCTAGAAAATCTGACTGATGATATCGCACTCCAGATCAAAGGCGCGCAGAATATGGCGATTTCTGGTCTCTATCCGAAACTCGGCGCGAGCCAGGTCTCTCCGCCGGCCGGCTGGATTCCTGCCTACGGTGTCTATTTTGATACTGCTAATCCGACGCACTTCATTGTTTTCTACGACCACAATGATAATCAACTCTATGATAATCCAGGCGGTGATGCGTGCAGTAGCGGTGCGAGCGAATGCATCAACGACATCACAATTACATCTGGCGAGTCGATGAGCGGACTCTGTGATATGGTCGCGGGTTCATGCAACCCGCTCTCGAGCGGTTCGATTTCATTTATTCGTCCGTTCCCAGATTCGCATGTCTATGGCATTGCTACCGGCGGGCAATCCGGTATCATGGCGCCGCTCGTTGGCGATCTGCGTCTCCGTATTGCAAGTACGAATAATCCGATTCAGAATATTACTATTACACCACTCGGACAGATACTGATATCAAGCGATCCTCTGCCAAATGGCACTGGCGGCGGTGGGGGCGGAAATAATCAATCGGCATAAATCATGCAGCATTTCACACCGACAGCTAAAAACGGCTTCAGTCTGATCGAGGCGATGATCGCGATCGCGCTTTTCGTGACTATCGTCATGATGGGAGTCAACATGCTCCTCTCGGCCAGTCGTACGCACAAAGTCACGCAAGTCATGCGTGCGGCTATGGATTCGCTCAATTTCGCCATGGAAGATATGTCACGCAACGTCCGTCTCGGTTCCGACGTACACTGCTTCACTAATCCGGAAACGCACACTGTAGATGTCGCTCAAGGATGCTCGGGCGCCAATGCTTCGTCGAGCAAGCTTGCGCTTGAAGGACTCTATGGCGATCCCTCGGTACTGACTGATCAGATCGCCTACGTCTTCGTTCAAGGCTCGGGGGGAGCGAACGGCTATCTCGCGAAATCGACGACCGGTAATTGTGCAAACGGTACTTGTTTCAAAGCAATTACGCCGTCTGATGTCGATGTGAATTTCATTCCGCACAGTGGATTTACCGTCACCTGTTCAGCCACCACTCAGGCGCTCGTCGAGATCCGCCTCGCAGGCACTGTCGCGTATCAAGGCCATCAGACTGATTTCGATCTGCAAACGAGCGTGTCACCGCGTGATCAGAATGTATGCCCATAGAACTTATGAAAAACAAAAAACAAAACGAAATGAAAATACGCATTCCAAACCGGCTTACGGAGACTGGCGAGGCGAGTACGAGACGAAAATTCAGCAGAATTTTACGTCGTACGGTTTGGAATGCGTATTTGAATGGAGTGGATTCGGAGTCTCAGATTTACCTCACCCCAGCCCTCTCCTTAAAAAGGAGAGGGGGGAGTGCAGGTTTTACGTTAGTTGAGACGCTGGTGGCGCTTTCAATCTTTATTTTTTCGCTTATCGGCCTGCTCTCAATCACGGCGAACGGACTGTCCGATGTATCGGTTGCAAAAAATCGTGCGACGGCGAACTATCTCGCCGGAGAAGGAATCGAGTTCATGCGCAATATGCGCGATAGTGCTATTGCTGCCGATCCGACCGGAGGATGGACGACATTTCTCGCGACGATTACTCCCTGCGGCGCGCCCGGCGGCGGATGCGGCCTCGATGGGCATGCTCTCTCACAGACACCGGCGTCCTGCACGACGAGTTCGACGACATGCGATATCAAGCAGGATAGTGTTACCGGCTATTACGGCACGAGTGTCAGCGGTCTCAACACTGTCCCGACGATATTCCATCGCGTGATCACGACCGTGCCGGCGACCGGCAATGGCACTGACGAGATGCAAGTGACATCGACCGTGAGCTGGCATCAAGGCGTCAGTGATCAAAGTGTTTCGTTTACTGAGAATCTTTTTAACTGGCAGTAACATTATGCAAACAAAATTACTACAAACAGAAGCGAAGCGCGGGTCTTCCCTCCAAACCGGCTTACGGAGACTGGCGAGGCGAGTACGAGACGAAAATTCAGCAGAATTTTACGTCGTACGGTTTGGAGGGAAGAGCCGCGTGAAGCGTATGAGCGGATACGTAATTTTGTACGCACTTCTGATCTCGAGCGTCCTCCTCGCTATCTCACTCGGTATTGCCAATATTGCCTTCAAAGAACTGGCTTTCAGTTCGACGGCGAAACAATCCAACGTTGGATTCTTCGCAGCAGATACAGGTATGGAATGTGCACTCTATGCTGATCGCACGGTCGGCAGTATCGATCCGACAGGTGCAGCAATTGCCAATATTTCTTGCAATGGTCTCACGGCGACTGCGAATCCATCGCTGGTGGGCGGAGGAGCGCTCTATCAATTTACTGGCATTCCAACGGCCGGCAACAACACCTGTGCACTCATCAATGTCTACAAAAACGTGCAGATCAACACGACCGGTACGCCAATCATTGGAACGAAAATAGAAGTTACTGGATAAAATACGTCTTGTGTCGAAGCAGTAAATCCGGCGACGACGTACAAGCGCGTCGAGCGCGCGCTCCGCGCCACATATCCCAACGCGGCAGTGCCAACGGGCAATGGCGGCGCTGGAGCAGGCGGCGGCGCGTCATCATAAATTCGAATTTTCAAATCATCCGGCGCCCTTCGCACAAAGGGCGCCGGTATTGTATATTGGATGTATGAATCCGAAAGAACGGGCAGAAAAACTCAGGCAGCAGATCACTGAACTTCGCCATGAATATCATGTGCAGAATAATCCCGCCGTGACCGACGAAGTCTACGATTCGCTTTCGCGCGAGCTCGAAGCGCTGGAACGCGCGCATCCGGAAATCGCCGATCCGAACTCTGCTATTCACCGTGTGGCCGGCGCGCCGCTGCCGTTCTTTCAGAAAGTGAAGCATCGGGAGCGTATGCTCTCGCTCGACAATGCATTTTCAGAAGATGAGCTTCGTGCATGGGAGAAGCGCATTGCGAAGATTGCCAAAGTTTCTCAGTTTGAATATTTTTGTGAATTGAAATTCGACGGTCTGGCGATTTCTCTCGTGTATGAAAATGGGAAATTCATTCGTGGTGCAACGCGCGGCGACGGATTTATCGGCGAAGACATTACAGAGAATCTGAAAATGATCGGCACGATTCCGCTCGTACTCGCTAAATCATTTCCGTCGTACATTGAAGTCCGCGGAGAGGCGATCATGAAGAAATCTGTCTGGAAGAAACTCAATGCCGAAAACAAGAAGAACGGTCTGCCGGAATTTGCCAATACGCGCAATGCGGCCGCCGGCTCTCTGCGTCAACTCGATTCTGCGCTGACGAAAGAACGTCATCTGGATTTCTTTGCCTACGAAATTTCTGAGATCAAAGGTGCTCAACCAAAAACACACAGTGAAAAACATGCGCTCCTCCGCAAACTTGGCTTCGTTGTCGACGGACTCGACCTTGTCGCACATTCAATAGATGAAATTCTCGGATTCATCAAACGTGTGGCAGAGGAACGTGAGAAACTGCCATTCGGTACAGATGGAGTGGTAATTAGTGTAAATGACGTCGGTGTTTTCGAAGAGCTCGGTGTGGCCGGCAAGGCACCGCGCGGGATGATTGCATACAAATATCCTGCCGAGCGTGCGACGACAGTCATCACTGACATTACTGTCTCCGTTGGGCGCACGGGAGTGCTCACGCCGGTCGCGCATTTCCCGCCGACGCTCGTTGCCGGTTCGACTGTTTCAAAAGCGACACTACACAATATGGATCAGATCAATCGTCTCGACGTGCGCATCGGCGACACGGTCGTCATTGAGAAGGCAGGGGATGTTATTCCCGCAGTGATCGAAGTCCTTCCAAAAATGCGCACTGGCAAAGAAAAGAAATTCAAAATGCCGGCAAAGTGTCCAATCTGCGGTGGAGCAGTCGAACAGAAAGATATTTTTTATTACTGCGTGGATCCAAACTGCGAGGCGAAGAATCTGCGCTCGCTCGGACATTTCGTGAATGCTTTTGAAATATATGAAATCGGACCGAAAGTTCTCGAGCGGCTCTCCGACGAAGGACTCATTACCGATGCGGCAGATCTCTTCACACTAGAAGTATCTGATCTCTCCGGACTTGAACGCTTCGGCGAGAAGAGCGCAGAAAATATTATTTCTTCGATTGCGTCGCACCGCACGATTCCGCTCTGGCGATTTCTCTACTCGCTCGGCATTCTCCACGTCGGCGAAGAAACGGCACGTGATCTCGCCGCACATTTCGGCATGCTTCCAAAATTGATGAAGGCATCGCAGGAGCAAATCGAATCAGTACCAAACATCGGCCCGATCGTTTCGAAAAGTGTCTACGACTATTTCCGTACGAAGCTGCATATTGAATATGTACAAAAACTGCTTTCAGTTGGTATAAAAATTGAGAAGGCGAAGAAAACTGAAGGCATATTCTCCGGAAAGACGTTTGTCATCACCGGTACGCTACCCTCACTCTCACGCGACGAAGCCAAAGAAAAAATTATCTCTGCCGGCGGCAAAGTCTCCGGCTCGGTTTCGAAGAATACGTCCTACGTCCTCGTAGGGGAGAATCCAGGCAGCAAGTTTGATGATGCGACACGCCTCGGCGTGAAAACCCTGTCTGAAGCGGAATTTCTCAAGTTGGTTAAATAAAAAATCCATCCCATGTTAACTAGAATGGATCGGTCTTTTCAGTTTTATTTTGTCTAAAATTCAATCGCTGAATTTTAGACGACCATGTGCAACATCGTCGGAACCAATTTTTGCTCCGAGGGCAGCAATATCATGTACTGTCTTTTCTTTAGGGTTTTCGAGCACAGTCAGGTTGATTATTTCAACGTTGAATTTTTGGTCGAGGATATCATACACACCTTGTTCGTCGACATTTTTGACATCAAAGTCATAAAAATCATCGTCGTCATCGTAGATACATTCGGTTGAAAAAAGTTCCTCCAAGGTTCTCATAAGAGAATATTTGGAAAATACTACCTCGGTGCAGTTGTTCTGTTTTTTGAATAGGAATACGATGAGATCGTATTCGGGAAAAAACACTTGAAAAATATCCCGCACAGGGTGTTCGTTTTGTTTTAGCGATCTATCGACCACCAAAATCTTTAAAGTTTCTTTGTTGTTCATGAGAGTTTAATTTCCCTTACAATACTCTATTTATCTGAATTGTCAAATTATTTATTGAGTAAAAATTATCCGCCGAAATGATGTTTCGGCGGATAAAGTGTGTCGGGGGTGGGGATCGAACCCACGACCTCAGGCTTATGAGTCCTGCGCTACTACCAACTGAGCTACCCCGACAATACTGCGATAGTATCATATTTTAGTCTTTTTTCAATTCTTACAGGCCGGGTCTGTCAGGCCCGGCCTGTTATAGTAGTCGTTCAATTTAAACCAGCTCGTTAGCTCTTTCAGAAATTCTTGTTCTGTTGGAAAATAATTCGGGAATGTGGATCGGTTAATGATATGTGCGCTAGAGTGTTCTTTTCTTCCCAGGTAAGTATGGAAACTTGAATAATCGTATCTTTCTAAAAAATCCAATATCATAGTACTGTTCCATGTTTTTATTTTCCAATCTCTATCTAGTAGTTTTAAAGGATTGAGATGGATATACGAAAAGAGATATTTCATATATCGGTCGGCATCAACATATATTGATTTAAATCTACCTTCGAATAGACTGCCGCTTAGTTGGTATTTATGATTAAAATATGTGACATATGCCGTACAAAGTTTTAGCATAAATTCACTGATACCATTTTCGGTAATTGGTGTAATCAACAGATGGAAATGGTTCGGCATGAGACAGTATGCTCCAATTGCAACAAGTGGTTGCGATTGCGCTTTAGAAAAAACGTCCGCATCCTGCCACTCTGTTTTGAAGTTTTCGGTTGTGTTGGCGATATATAAGAGTTCCGTAAAGCGAACATAATCATGCATGTCGTGAAAAATTATGCGCTTTGCATTGCCTCGATTATAAATATGGTAGTAACAGCCGGAAACAAATTTATTTTTTCTTATTGGCATAAGGTTATAGTCTCTCAACTTATACTCAATATTTCAATAGCGTAATCCACACCCTACAGGCCGGGTCTGTCAGGCCCGGCCTGTAGGGTGATGCGTCTTGCAAAATATGGATTTTATAGTAGACTAGAGGAACATTTAGGAAACTACTATTTGTTTTATCGCGGGATGGAGGAGTGGTTACCTCCAAGGGACTATAGCGCGAATAACCTTAAGGTTATGAGCCGATTGTCACGCGAAAGAAAATAGGACATAAATGTAATATCGCGGGATGGAGGAGTGGTTACCTCACAAGGCTCATAACCTTGAGGCGCCGGTTCGATTCCGGCTCCCGCAACACGAAGAGGAAATAGAAAGGAACCGGCGGAGCGCGTACGCGCGCCGCCGTTTCCTTTCATAACGAGCGCTGATTTGTTATGATTTCCATATGTCATGGGCAGCACGGCGACAACTCACAATACTGTTCGGACTCCTCGTCATCATCGGAGGCATCTTATACTGGATATTCTATCCGGTCTTCCATGTCGTGCCGACGTGCTTCGATCGCAAACAAAACGGTACTGAGACCGGCATCGATTGCGGCGGCACCTGCGCCATCGTGTGCACCAATTCAGTAGCGCCTATTGCCGTGAAATTTTCACGCTCATTCGCTATCACGCCGACAGTGTACAATGCGCTCGCCTATGTCGAGAATCCAAATGTTGGCGAAGCGATTTACAGTATCGACTACGCATTCAAACTCTACGATGACAAACATTCGTTTATTACCGAGCGCGATGGCACGACGTATATCTCTGACAACGGTCCAGGTGCGATCATCGAGACTGGCATCCAAGTAGGGAATCGCACACCGGCGTATACGACGTTTACATTCTCGACCACGCCCGTGTTCGCACGTATTCCTGATCGTGCAAAGAGCGCCAAAGTTCTTGCCGATCCTGGCACGCTTCGTGATCTCGATACTCGTCCGAAGCTCGACACTGCGATTCATAATGCTTCAGGATTATTCTACCTCGATAACATAGACGTCGCCGCAATTCTCTATGATGCCGATGGCAATGCTGTCGGAGTATCGAAGACGTTCGTCGATCATCTCGATCCGGCGGGTACGAGCGACATACATTTCACCTGGCAGAATACGTTCACGAGCATGCCAGTACGCAATGAGATAATTCCTTCCTACAATGCTTTCACACAGACATTCCAATAGCATACTTGGCACGCTCCGCGAACGAGTGGACTGGGTGCTCCTCGGTTCGACACTACCCATTCTCGCCGCCGGTCTCGCGACGATGACCACATTCTCGGGAGAGAATCATTTTTTTATTCACCAACTTCTCTCGATCGCCGTCTCAGTCGCCCTCTGTTTCTTCATCACACTTCTCGACGTGCGGTTTCTTCGTCGGACGGATGTTCTCATAATTCTCTTTTCGATTTCAACATTCCTACTCCTTATCTTGCTTGGCGTCGGTCACGTCGCCAATGGCGCGAAGGCCTGGTTCTCGATTGCCGGATTTTCATTTCAGCCGTCGGATGTCTCCAAACTCATCCTCATCCTCATGCTCGCCAAATATTTCTCGCGCCGACACGTCGAGATTCGTCACTGGAAACACATTCTCATTTCCGGCATCTACGCGCTCGTTCCATTTCTCCTCATCTTCCTCGAGCCTGACTTCGGATCGGCGATGATTATCTTCTTCATCTGGTTCGGCATGATTCTCGTTTCTGGAATTTCCAAGCGCCACCTCCTGCTCGTCTTCATGATTGGTCTTGTCGCATTTCTCTCACTGTGGTTCTTCGTCTTCAAGCCATATCAAAAGGCGCGCATTTCCAACTTCATCCATCCGTTCACTGACGTGCGCAAAAGCGGCTATAATGTGTACCAATCGACGATCGCCGTGGGCTCCGGTCAGGTGCTCGGCAAAGGACTGGGCTATGGCACGCAATCGCGCCTGAATTTCCTGCCGGAATATCAGACTGACTTCGTCTTTGCCGCATTTGCCGAAGAGTGGGGATTTGTCGGCGGGCTTATCATTCTCTCGCTCTACGTGCTGATACTCTATCGGATTTTTGGTAATGCCATGCGCGGTGCGACGAATTTCGAGATCCTGACTGGTGTCGGCATCGCGATTTATTTCTCAGCGCATATTGCCATCAATATCGGCATGAATATTGGCTTACTTCCGGTGACTGGTATCACGCTGCCGTTCATGAGTTATGGCGGATCGCATCTCTTCACCGAATTCGCTGCGCTCGGCTTACTCATGTCCATGCGCGCCAATGCGAGAAGTGCCCACCGCGACGATATGCAGCATGAATTTTTGGGAATTTAAAATTATGGAAATCATCAATGGCCGAAAATTACGTGACGATATGCTTGCCCGCTTGAAGAGTGAAGTGGCGAGCTTGTCGTTCGTCCCAGCATTTGCTGATGTACTCGTCGGCGACGACGCGGCGAGTGCGCAGTATGTCCGTATGAAGAATGAGATGGCAAAATCGCTCGGCATTCGTGCTGTCGATGCCAGCTATCCCGCAACGATTACGACCGAAGAACTCATTGCTCGCATCGTGTCACTTGCCGAAGATCCGCATCTCTCTGGGCTTATCGTGCAGTTGCCCCTCCCAAGTTCGATCGACAAAGATGCCGTGCTTGCCGCCATTCCGCGCGAGATCGATGTCGACTGCCTCAATCCAATTTCACAGAAAATGTTTTATAGTGGAGAATCTGTTCTTGAGTTTCCAACAGCGAGGGCCATTATGACGATTCTCAAATCGCTCAAAGTTTCTCTCTCCGAGAAAAAAATCGTCATGGTCGGCAGAGGAGAGCTTGTCGGCCGGCCAGTCACGCAGTTACTGACTGCTCAGAACTGTCATGTAACGGTACTTGGCTCAACGACTCTTGATGCACCTCTGTCCATGGCAGCGGCTGATATCTTGATCACGGCAACCGGACGTCCATCGAGTATTACGGGTGCTATGATCAAGGAGGGAGCAGTGGTCATCGATGCTGGCACGTCCGAATCATTCGGCTCAGTCGTTGGTGATGTTGATCGCGCAAGTGTTGCATCTGTCGCCTCAATACTCGCACCAGTTCCCGGCGGCGTCGGCCCGCTCACCGTCGCACTCTTATTCGATAATGTGCTGCGCGTTGCTCGCGCTAAAAATAAATGAACACCCAACTCTTTTATCTTTTCTATCATCTTGCACATCACTCCCAAATTCTCGATCGCGTGATTGTATGTATCGCAGATTCGTTGCCGTGGGTGATTACGATACTGATCGTTATGTATGCCGGTATCAAAATCGAAAGGGAGCATCGTATGCGCTATGCGTGGGCGCTCGTGATCACCGGCGCGGCGAGCTGGATTGCATCAGCAGTGCTCAAAATTATTTTCAGCGAACCTCGGCCGTTTGTCACACTCCACGATGTAGCACCGCTCTTCCAAGAAAGCGGCTTTGCCTTTCCCTCCGGTCACGCCACGTTATTCATGGCGCTCGCCGTCGTGACGTGTCTGTATCACAAACGCATCGGTACATGGTTTGTCGTCGTTGCCGTACTAATCGGCTTGGCACGAATTGCAGCTGGTGTACATTATCCATTCGACATTCTCGGCGGCTTCATTTTAGGAGGAGTTATTGCCTACCTCGTCCACACATTTCTCAATCGCTGGTTGTCCAAGTAAGTTCTTGCATTTTAGCCGAAAATCTATAGAATACCCTCTATGTGGAAAAAACGATTACTTGCGCTCCTCGTACTCATCCTCGGCGTCGCCGTGGCTTATTTTGTCTATGCCTCTGAACCAGCAACGAAGACGCACGCTCCCAAATTCTTCTCGCATTTCCAGTTCAAACTCGGCCTCGACCTCTCTGGTGGTACACACCTCGTCTATCGTGCCGATGTCTCCAAAGTAAAAGGGGAGAATGTCAGCGACGCCATGAGTTCGCTCCGTGATGTCATCGAGCGCCGCGTCAATATTTTCGGCGTATCTGAACCCGTCGTCGAAGTCCAATCTCCGGGCTTCGCAAACTCTGGCGAGGAGCGTCTCTCTGTCGATCTTCCGAATATCACTGACGTCAACGAAGCGGTGAAGATGATCGGCCAGACGCCGCTGCTCGAATTCAAGACTGAAAATCCGAATCCGCCGGCACAAGAACTGACGGTCGATGCCAACGGCCACGCCACAGGAGCAGTTCCTGATTTCAATAGTCGGTATATCGCGACGAATCTCACCGGTCAGTATCTCGATCATGCGACACTCAATTTCGATCAGAACACGGGCCAGCCTGTCGTCTCGCTTGTCTTCAATGCCGAAGGCTCGAAACTTTTCGAACAAATTACTCGTGCCAATGTCGGCAAGACTGTTGCGATTTTCCTCGATGGCGCGCCGATTTCTGCTCCAGTCGTCCGTGAGGCGATCAGCGGTGGAGAGGCACAGATTACCGGCCAGTTTACTCCGACTGAAGCCAAGGCGCTCGTCGGCCGTCTCAACTCTGGTGCACTTCCAGTGCCGATCGAACTCATCTCAACTGAGACTGTCGGTCCGACGCTCGGTGCAGCGGCTACGAATGCCGGCATGCATGCGGCCATCGTCGGCTTCATCATCATCGCACTCTTCCTCATCCTCTGGTATCGATTGCCGGGAGTGATCGCCGTCGTCGCGCTTGTGCTCTACATTGCGATCGTTCTCACGCTCTACAAACTGATTCCGGTCACACTCACGGCTGCTGGCATTGCCGGATTCATCATCTCGATCGGTATGGCCGTGGATGCCAACGTGCTTATTTTCGAACGCATCAAAGAAGAAGTCAGAAATGGCCGCTCGATCACTGACGGTATTCACGCCGGTTTCGACCGCGCATGGACTTCGATCCGCGATTCCAACACGTCGTCATTCATCACTGCATGTATTCTCTTCTGGTTTGGCTCATCGCTCATCAAAGGCTTCGCCCTGACGTTCGGTCTTGGAGTCATCATCTCGATGTTCTCTGCGATTACGATTACGCGCCTCTTCCTCTACTCACTCGGCATCGCGCGTTCCAACAAACTCACTAAATTCCTCTTTAGTTCAGGCTTCAGCAAATAAAAATTTATGTTTATCATCAAATACAAGAAAATATTTCTCTCAATCTCAGCTGCCATCGTCGGCCTCTCAATTCTCGCCATACTTATTTGGGGACTGCCGCTCGGTATCGATTTCAAAGGTGGTGCGCTCATGCAAGTATCATTCAAAGATGCTCGTCCAACGGTGACTACGCTTGAGAAAGCAGTTGCGCCGCTCTCACTCGGTCAAGTTGTTTTTCAGGAAGACAGTACTGATGGCTATTTCGTGAAGACACGCAGTCTCACTGAGGCGGAGCGCGTCAGTCTGCTCGGCGCAGTGAATTCTGCCGGCACGGCAACGGAAAAAAGCTTCACTTCGATCGGGCCATCCGTTGGCGCAGAACTTGCCCGCAAAGCGATCGTCTCCATGATTCTCGTCGTCATCGCTATCGTACTCTTCATCGCCTATGCATTCCGCAAAGTCGCGAAGCCAGTTTCCTCATGGAAGTACGGCCTCATCGCCATCGTTACGCTCATCCATGACGTCGCTATTCCATCTGGAGTATTTGCGATTCTCGGACACTTTGCTGGCGCGCAGGTTGATTCGCTCTTCGTCGTTGCGCTTCTGACCGTCCTCGGTCTCTCCGTGTCTGACACTATCGTCGTCTTCGATCGTATCCGTGAAAATCTCAAACTCCACACCGAATCCACGTTTGCGGGAACAGTAGGGAAGAGTCTCTCACAGACGATCACGCGTTCGATCAACACCTCACTTACCGTCATTCTCGTACTGCTCGTGCTCTTCTTTGTCGGTCCGGCAAGTACGAAAGACTTCGCCCTCGTGCTCATCGTCGGCATGTTCTTCGGAACGTATTCCTCAATCTTCGTCGCTTCACCAATTCTCGTACTCGTCGAAGCCGTACAGGCTAAGAAGAAAAAGAAATAACCTCACAAAAACCCTCCGTGCGGAGGGTTTTTGTTTACCGCCGCACTTTGGTATACTTGGGCTATTACTTATTAGTTATTTCTTAATTTATGCAAACAGATTTCGTACAAAAAAACATGAAGAATATTATCCGTATCGTCGTTGTCGCGATTATCGTTATCTGGGCAGTTGCCGGATACAATCGTTTTGTCACGCGAGGTGAGGCCATCAATAGCCAGTGGGCGCAGGTAGAGACGCAACTGCAACGCCGATTTGATTTGATTCCGAATCTCGAAGCCACGGTCAAAGGCAATGCCGGACAGGAGCAGAAGATTTTCGGAGAGATTGCCGAAGCGCGTGCACACTATGGTGGTGCAGTTACCGTGGACCAGAAGGCTGCTGCGGCGAGTCAGTACGAAGGAGCGATCGGACGCTTGCTCCTCATCACCGAAAATTATCCGACACTCCAATCATCACAGTCGTTCCAAGCTTTGATGGCCTCTCTTGAAGGCACAGAAAATCGAATCAATGTCGAGCGCATGAAATACAACGATGCCGTCAAATCATACAACACGGCTCGCCGTAGTTTCCCATCGAACATTATCGCGCTACTCTTCGGATTCAAGGCACATGCGTATTTCGAAGTTCCGGCTGATGCACAGGCAAATCCGCAGATTGATTTCGGTAAATAATTACTCCAAGAGTTTGGGATTACGACTTTTCGAACCGTACGACGTAAATTTCTGCTGAAATTTCGTCTCGTACTCGCGCCAGTCGCGCTCCGTAAGCCGGTTCTCAAAGTGTAATCCCAAACTCTCTCCGTTATGCGTAAACTTTTTCTTGCAATTCTCATGACACTGACGCTCCCACTAACGGCGGGGGCGTTTAGCGTGCCGTCAAAGCCGACGGGATTTGTGAACGATTATGCGGGAATCCTCACTCCGGACGACAAGGCGGCGCTCGAAGCGAAACTTTCCGGATATGAGGGTCAGACGAAAAATGAAATCAGTGTTGTGATCATTCCATCGCTCGACGGTGACGTGATTGAAAATGTCGCGCAGGAAATTTTCACGGCGTGGGGCATCGGCAAAAAAGGCACAGACAACGGCGCACTCCTCCTCATCTCCATGGCCGAACACAAGACGCGAATTCATACCGGCTACGGACTTGAAGGAACACTCACTGACATCGGCACGTCATACATTCAATCAGATATTCTCGCGCCGGCATTTCGCGCAGGGGATTACTACGGGGGAATCAACGCCACACTCGACAAAATGATCGGGCTCGTGTCGGGCACAGATTTCGTACCGGCAGATTATACTCCGCCAACGGCTGGAAATTCTGGGAACATAGATTGGATTCAGGTTGCGATATTCTGCTTTATCATCTTACAGGCACTCGTATCAGTTATGGCACGTACTAAGTCATGGTGGTTGGGTGGTCTCATCGGCGTACTCGGTGGCGTCGTCGTAGGCTTCTTTGCGACATTTCTTTTCGCTGTCGTATCTGCAATAGTTCTTGGCGGAGTCGGACTCCTCTTCGACCGTTTTATTTCAAAATCGTATTTGAAATATAAATCCCGCGGTAAGCACCTCCCTTTGTGGTTGGGCGGCGGTGGAGGAATAGGGGGATCGTGAAGATGCTTAACCTTACCTCGAATTAACGGAATCTAAGATGAATTCGAAGCATC
>CALRCI010000009.1:0-15591 GCA_943354525.1 Candidatus Nomurabacteria bacterium
CGGACAAATCGGTAAGGCCTTTCGCAACGAAATCACGCCGCGCGACTTCACGTATCGTCTCCGCGAATTCGAAATAATGGAATTCGAATATTTCATTCGCCCTGATTCGAATTGGGAAGAAGTATTTGATGGATTTCTCGAAGATCAGAAATCATGGCTCGGCAGCATCGGTGTCGATGTCAGCAAACTTCACGCACTCGAACATCCGGCAGAAGGCCGTGCGCACTATAGTAAGAAAACCGTTGACCTCGAATTCGAATATCCATTTGGCACGAAGGAGCTTACAGGCCTCTCGCACCGAGGGGAGTACGATCTTCGTCGCCATCAGGAATTTTCCGGTACGTCGCTCGAAGTGCTCGACGAAGCGACAGGAGAAAAGTTTCTTCCACACGTTATTGAACCGACCGTGAGTAGCGATCGCGCAATTCTCGCGCTGCTCTGCTCGGCATATTCTGAAGAGGGTACTGGCGATGATACGCGCGTCTTTCTCAAACTGCCGCCAGCGATCGCTCCGTACAAAGCTGCAGTTTCTCCACTTCTCAAGAACAAACCAGAACTCGTCGACAAGGCCCGCGAAGTCTACACGATGCTGAAAAAAGAATTTGGCTGGATTGCCTGGGATGACAATGGCAACATCGGCAAACGCTATCGCCGTCAGGACGAAATCGGCACGCCATACTGCATCGTCATCGACTTCGACACACTCGGCGAGAATGCTGATCTTCTCGATACCGTTACCATCCGCGATCGTGATACCGGCGCACAGGAACGCGTCGCCATCTCCGAACTTGTTTCGAAAATAAAAAGCCAGCTCTAGATTAGATAGTGTGTGGAAAACGCCAAGGCTACGCCTTGGCGTTTTGCTTGCAGGATATTTTTTGATTGCTACAGTAAATCGGGAAGCAGTCGGTTGACTTCCTGTAATACAAATTGTTACAATTTATCCATGAGAACTATCGTCAATATTTCCATGCCGGCGAGCTTGAAGAAGGAAGTGGACCGAGCCATACAGAAGGGCAGCTATGCCAGTACGAGCGAGTATTTTCGCCATGCCATTCGCGCTCTCAAAGAGAAAGAGCTCTACGAATCTGTCATGCGAAGCGAAAAAGAATTTGCGCACGGCAAGGGCAAAAAGCTTCGTTCCCTGCGAGATTTGATGTAACAACAATCTATGCGGATCGATTATTCGCCCGAATTTTCGCGCCTATTTAAAAAACTTCCCAGAGATATACAAGAAGAGGCTCTGAAGAAAGAAAAGATATTTCGGCAGAACCCCTTCTTCCCCAGTCTCAAAACCCATAAGCTATCGGGTAATCTGAAAGGCAGATGGGCTTTTTCAGTGTCGTATACACACCGCATCATCTTCTCATTTCCTGAAGACCAGTATGTCCGTTTTCATTCCATCGGCGATCACGATATCTACAAATAAAGCTCAATTTGACAAATATCCCGCATTTGCTAGTATGCAGGTACACGCATTTGCGCGTTTTTATTTCGGTTGATGTTTCGAAGTGAGGCACGTCTCGTACCTTCGCTCCGAACCACCAACAAATTATCAAATTAATTGTGAGTTTCCGAGCTTCTGGCTCCGAAACCGCCACACAAATATATGGCAGAAGAATTTAACCGTTCCAAGCCCCACGTTAATGTGGGCACCATCGGTCACGTTGACCACGGCAAGACGACTTTAACAGCCGCTCTTTTGAGCATTCTCGGCCGCGCAGGCGCAGGATACTCTTCAAAGATCAAGGGTGTTGACCAAATTGACTCCGCTCCTGAAGAAAAGGCGCGTGGTATTACTATTGCTCTTTCGCACAACGAGTACGAGACGCCGACCCGTCACTATGCCCACATCGACGCTCCGGGCCACGCTGACTACATTAAGAACACGATTACTGGTGCCGCTCATATGGACGGCGCAGTCCTGGTAGTTGCTGCTACTGACGGTGCTATGCCGCAGACACGCGAACACGTTCTCCTCGCGAAGCAAGTTGGCGTGCCAAAAATCATCGTCTTCCTCAACAAATGCGACATGGTTGATGACAAGGACATGATTGACCTCGTGGAAGAAGAAATCCGCGAACTCCTTACAAAACAAGGCTTTGATGGTGCAAACGCTCCGGTTATCCGCGGCTCTGCTCTCAAGGCGCTCGAGTCAAAAGACAATACTGACGAATGGGCAATGAAAGTCATGGATCTCGCAAATGCGCTCGATACTTACATCCCACTTCCAGAACGCGACACAGACAAGCCATTCCTCATGCCGATCGAAGACTTCTTCTCAATTGAAGGTCGCGGTACAGTGGTTACTGGCCGTATCGAACGCGGTATCGTGAAAGTCGGTGAAGACGTAGAAATCGTCGGTATCAAGGCTACGCAGAAGACTGCAGTTACCGGTATCGAAATGTTCAACAAGAATTTGAAGGAAGGTATGGCTGGCGACAACGCTGGTATTCTTCTCCGCGGCGTCAAGAAAGAAGACCTCACTCGTGGTCAGGTTCTTGCGAAGCCAGGTTCTGTAACTCCTCACGCTGAATTCGAAGCAGAAGTCTACATCTTGAAGAAGGAAGAAGGCGGTCGCCACACTCCATTCTTCTCTGGCTACAAGCCACAGTTCTATGTTCGTACGACGGACGTGACTGGTGATGTGACGCTTCCAGAAGGCAAGGAAATGGTTGTCCCAGGTGACACCGTTACCTTCAAAGTCAAACTCGTTACTCCAGTCGCTCTCGAGACCGCTACTCGTTTCGCTATCCGTGAAGGTGGCAAGACCGTCGGTGCTGGTGTCGTAACGAAGATTATCGCATAGATCAGTTTCTAGTGACTAGTTGCTAGGGGCTAGTAGAAATACTACTAATCCTAGAACCTAGAACCTAGAACCTAGAACCTAATGACAACAAAAGCTAAAACCAAAAAGAAAGACGACACAGTAGTCAAACTCCGCATCCGCGTCCGTGCCTACGAGAACAAAATTCTCGACGCATCGGTCAAGCAGATCATGGATACGGCGAACCGTCACGATGCAACGATCAACGGCCCGATTCCGATGCCGACTGAGATCAAGAAGTACACAGTCAATCGCTCTCCGTTCATCTACAAAAACACTCGCGAGCAATTCGAAATCCGCACGCACAAGCGTCTCATTGATATTCTGAATCCGTCTCCAAAGACGATCGAAGCACTCACGAATCTCTCACTTCCTTCCGGCGTTGATATTGATGTAAAGATGCTCTAGAACTAGTTTCTAGTGACTAGGTGCTAGTGTCTAGTACAAACCACTAGGCGTTATCTCCTAGAACCTAGACCCTAGCAACTAGAACCTAATCCCACCCCCATGAAAATTACACTCGGCAAAAAAATAAATATGACTCAGCGTTTCGATGAGAATGGCCGCGTAATTCCGGTTACGGTTATCTCGGCTGGTCCGGTCACCGTGACGCAGGTGAAGAAGACTGATACTGACGGCTACAATGCTATTCAGGTCGGTTTCGATACTGCCAAGGAATCTCGCGTCTCCAAAGCTGAGCTCGGTCACACGAAGAACCTCGGTCCGTTCCGTCACCTCAAAGAATTCCGCATGATGGATGCTCCAGCAGAAGCTGTCGGCGACACCATCGATCTCTCAGTATTTGAAATCGGTGACACGGTTACTGTCACTGGTATCTCGAAAGGTAAGGGTTTCCAGGGCGTGGTCAAACGCCATGGATTCCACGGCGGTCCTCGCACGCACGGTCAGAAACACTCTGAACGTGAGCCAGGTTCGATCGGCGGCGGTCTCCGCAATCGTGTTCCGAAAGGCATGCGCATGGCAGGACGCACCGGTTCAGATACCGTTACGATCAAGAACTTGAAAGTTGTCGGCGTAGATACTGATCTCGGTCAGATCTTTCTCAAGGGCGCTATCCCTGGTCGTCGTGGAACGCTAATCGCTATCAAAGCATAAACGATATGGAAACAACACTCTACAATGCAAAAGGTGCTCCCGCTGGATCTATGAAGCTTCCCGAAGCCCTCTTCGGTGTGAAATGGAATGCCGACCTCATGCACCAGGTCACGGTTTCAATGCAATCAAATGCACGTGCCGGTACTGCTGATACCAAAGGTCGCGGCGAAGTCCGTGGCGGCGGTAAGAAGCCATGGAAGCAGAAGGGAACTGGTCAGGCTCGTCATGGCTCTATCCGCTCTCCGATTTGGAAAGGCGGTGGTGTGACACACGGCCCACTCTCCGCAAAGAACTACACGAAGAAGATCAACATCAAAGTCAAACAAAAGGCATTTGCGATGGCGCTCTCTGCCAAGGCAGCCGCCGGTGAGCTTCTCCTCGTCGAAGACGTTTCAGTCACGACTCCAAAGACAAAGAACGCAGCAGCACTTCTCGGCGCACTTTCAAAAGTCAAAGGCTTTGAGAAACTTTCTCAGAAGCGTACACGTGCACTTCTCACACTTCCGGCACATGACGCTCCAACACAGAAAAGTTTCCGCAATCTCGCCGTTGTCCGCGTAGAAGCTGTTGCAGATATGTCTCCGGTAGATGTTCTCGCATACAAATATTTGATTATCACTAATCCTGAAGCTGCGTTCAAAGCTCTCACGAAGCGCATCGGCAAATAATAATCATATGGCAGACAAGAAATTACAACAGAAAACAGTTTCCGCTCCGACAGATTTGATTATCCGTCCGCGCATCACCGAGAAATCGACTGCGCTTTCAGAACGCAATGCGTACGTCTTCGACGTATCACAACGCGCAACGAAGAACGAGATCAAGAAAGCCATCGTCACACTCTACAAAGTCACTCCACTGAAGATTGCCGTTTCCGTCATGCGCGCGAAGAATGTTTTCAAGCGCGGCAAGAAAGGCAAGACTGCCGGTGGCAAGAAAGCAGTTGTCTACCTGAAGAAAGGTGACAAGATAACCATTATGTAACATCAGGCACTAGGCTCTAGGCCTTAGGCAACTAGCAAGAATTCACAAGCTAATGCCTAAAGCCTAGCGCCTAAAGCCTAGAAACTTTTATGAAAACCTACAAACCTACAAGTGCATCACGTCGTCAGATGTCTACGGTCAACTACCGAGAGCTTCTTTCAGGTGACAAGCCGACGAAATCTCTCACCGTTGGCGGCAAGCGCGGCGTCGGTCGCAACAACCAAGGTCGCATCACGACTCGTCACAAGGGCGGCGGCGTGAAGCGTGCATATCGTCTCGTCGACTTCACGTTCGACAAGCGCGACATTCCGGCGAAAATCACGACCGTTGAATACGATCCAAACCGTTCAGCCTTCATCGGCCTCGCAGTCTATCGCGATGGTGAGAAGCGCTACATCGTGCTCCCAAAAGGCTCGAAAGTCGGCGACACATTCATCGTTTCCGAGAAAGCGCCGCTCACGATCGGTAACCGTCTTCCGCTTCGTTTCGTGCCGCTCGGTACATTCGTTTTTAATATTGAACTCAAGCCAAATGGTGGTGCGAAGATCGGTCGTGGTGCAGGCGTGTTCGCACAAGTTGTGGCGAATGCTGACGGCTACACGAACTTGAAGATGCCATCATCGGAAGTCCGCAAAGTTTCTGAAAACTGTTGGGCAACGATCGGGGAGGCTTCGAACCACGAATACATCCTCCAGAACTGGGGCAAGGCCGGCCGTACGCGCAAGCGCGGTATTCGTCCGACCGTTCGTGGTACTGCCATGAACCCAGTCGACCATCCATACGGTGGTGGTGAAGGACGCCAGGGACGCGGTACGCGCCGCCCGAAGACGATGTGGGGCAAGGTCACCGGCGGACGCAAGACTCGTACTCCGAAGAAATACTCAAACCAATTCATCGTTTCTCGCCGCCGCACTGGCAAACAGCGAAAAGCGTAATAAGTATCAAAAAACCCAAGCAATGCTTGGGTTTTTTGATACTATTGACTTATATCTATATCTATGCTATGATACTCTCAGATACGAGATTCCTTGAAAAGCTTTGTTTTGGTGAGGTCTAATTGTTCCCCGAGAAGCTATCCCGCAATGGCTTTTGCGGGAACAATTACACTTTTAACTAAAAACAAAAATCAAATCATGAAAAACACATTCCCTAATTACAATTATGGACAAACTTACGGTAAGAAAAATCAAGATTTACTAGCAATAATAGCCATGTTTATGGGTTTAATGTTGGCCATATTTTTATTATGGTTTATGACAAATTATCGTTTCGAACATTTGTTGGAAACCAGGAATAATTTTGGGATACTTTTGGTATGGTCTTTATGGGGACCGGCAATCGCATCTTTTTTTGCTGGATTGTACCGTTGTAACGGGACAAGATTTGCCTATTGGGCTATATTTATTGGAATGATGTGGTTTGCTACTGCTTTAGTAGAATTAGTTTTATTAAGTTTATAAACTTTTTTTACAATTATATAAAGATCTTCGAAATATTTCGGAGGTCTTTTTTATTTTCCCAATTTGCTATACTACTCCCATGCACGAATCAAAACCTTTCAGTCTTCGCAAACGCCTGGCGAGCAACAATCACGCGTTCCGCGGTCTCGCGATATTTATCGAACGAACGCACAATGCATGGATACATCTTTTCGTGACTGCCTGCGGTATCTATCTCGGTGTCACGCTTCGTATTTCAAATATTGAATGGATGTTGCTCATTCTCGCGATAAGCATCGTATTCGTTGCCGAAATCATCAACACAGCCATCGAGACGCACATGAATCTCACCAGTCCTGATACGCACCCGCATGCGCGTGATACCAAAGATATCGCTGCCGCAGCAGTTGCCGTCAGCGTACTCATGGCCGGCTGCGTCGGACTGTTTATCTTTCTGCCGAAGATTCTCGTGTTGTTCTAATCCCCATAGGTCAGACCTATGGGGATTTGTCATACCGGACTTGATCCGGTATCCACGTTAGGAGTCCGACTCCTGTCACGGACTTGGATTCCGGTTCGGAGACCGGAATGATAATGCAAAACCCTCTCCTTTTTAAGGAGAGGCCGTCTACAGGTGTCTGTCATGAACGACAGATGTCGAGACGAAGTCCGGGGTGAGGTAAATCTACCCCAACGAAACTTTTGTGAGTTTCAGGTTCTTGCCGAACCACACCTTCGCCAGCTTTTTGAAATGCGGTGTGATGTCGGTCACGAGAAATTCTCGCTTCTTGTTTTTTGAAAGTCCGGTTTCCACACTCGGATGATCGGCGAGCCAGAGGAGAATGCGATCAGGAATAAATTCGTCCTGAGAAATGATTGCAACGTTTTTCGGTAGAAACTTTCGGATAGTGCGTTTGATGATGGGGTAGTGCGTACAGCCGAGGACGAGCGCATCAATTTTTTTCGTTGCGAATGGCTTGAGATAGTCACGGACGGCCTCGGTGATAAATGTACTGCCATCATTTTCAATCAGTGGAACGAGGAGTGGTGTTGCGAGTTGAAAAACTTTCGTTTTTGGGTTCAGTTTTTTGATTACCTTGGGATACACATTGGAACTGATCGTTCCGCGTGTGGCGATGATGCCGACGCGACGGAATTGCACCGCTTCTTCAGCTGTCGGCAAGATCATGCCGAACACATATCGGTCAGGAAATTTCTTCGGCAGAAACTCGCGGCGCGCACGAGAAACTGCTTCTGCCGAGGCAGTATTGCAGGCGACGACCACAATTTTACAATCCTTTTCTTTCAATAAATAGGTGAGTCCTTCGCACAGAAATTCATACACAGTCTCATGTGAACGATTTCCATAGGGGAGTCGCTTCGTGTCGCCGAGGTAGACATAGTCATAGTCCGGCAGTTCTTTGACAATGGACTTCATTGTCCACAATCCGCCGAGCCCTGAATCAAAAATACCGATTTTCATATGGTTACTGTAGCAAAATTAGTTCGCAAAGCCGCTCTTTACAACTCTTTCTCTATATGATAATTTGAGCTCAATCAAGTAACCTTTCAAAAACAAAAAATTAAACACGATGAGAAATTTTTTATTTTTACTCAGAAAGTTGTGGTCACAGGGCAAATTCGTTTGTGTCGGTTTAGATACCGATTACAATAAAATTCCCCAACACCTGCGCGAAAACTCTCTAAGAGAGACAGATGCGATTCTGTCCTTTAATAAGGCTATTATTGATGCGACGAAAGACCTGGTATGTTGCTACAAGCCTAATTTTGCTTTTTATGAGCGATATGGAGCCTATGGTATTCGAGCATTGCGAAATACAATCTTGTATATCAATGAGTTTGCGCCGGAAGTTCCAGTTATCGTTGACGCCAAAAGAGCAGATATTGATAATACTAACCTGGGTTCAGTGGAAGGAATCTTCCGATATCTAAAGGCCGATGCGATTACCGTTCACCCATATCTCGGCGGGGATGCACTGAAGCCTTTCTTGAATTGCAAAGAAAAAGGAATCATCATTCTTTGCAAGACTTCAAATACGGGTTCCAGTGAGTTCCAAAATTTGCCAGTCACGGTTGATGCCGACACAAGAACGACGAAACTGGTGTATGAAATCGTAGCAGAAAAAGTTGCCGATTACTGGAATACAAATAGTAATTGTCTACTGGTTGTTGGAGCAACATATCCTGAGGAATTGAAAAAAGTTCGGAGCATTGTTGGTAGTATGCCTATCCTTATCCCTGGTATCGGCGCGCAAGGCGGCGATCTTGAGAAAACACTGGAAGCAGGGCTGGATTCAACGGGTGAGGGAGTCATCATTAATTCTTCGCGTGGAATCATCTTCGCTTCTGGCGGTGAAGATTTTGCTGAAGCAGCACAACGCGAAACAAAAAAGTTGCATGACGCAATCTCTGCCTACCGCAAAAAACATTTTCCGGTGATGGTGTAAAAATTATAGACGATTAATAAAAAAGCGTTACGAATTTCGTAACGCTTTTATTTTTTGCAACGGCGAATTTTTTATGCCGTTACTTTTACATTCATGTCTTCCATCAGGCGAGCCCATTCGTTCTTCGGTTTAAGTATTACATTACCAGCAATCATATCATCAATTACCGCAGGGTCATTCTGTTTGTATTCAGGAAACGGCCTGCGTACCATGGCAGCAATCGGAATTTCGCGACCTTTGTATGGGTAGAAATTCTCGAATTTAGGAGACCGGTTCAAAAGTCCGACAATCAACACCACTTCAGCACCAATGGATTCAATCATGGCGATAGTTTCCGAGGTCGTAGCGAAATTATTAAGCACATCTTCGGCAATGCATATTTTCTCGCCACTACCGACAGTGTGCCGTATGAATTTCAGTTCTGATTGTTCCCGGAGGACATCTGTCGCCAATTGAGTTATTTTTTTCTCAATATACGCGAATCGTTTGCCCATAATCTGCGCCAATACTAATGCAATGGCGATTCCTCCCATCTGTGGACCAACAATTTTCGTAATGGTTTCGAGGTGGCTGCGCATGTGCGGATGCAACTGGCGGCCAAAATGAAGCATGACCTCGGGGTATTCCTCAGCAACGGAGAAATTGGCATACACATCGCCAACATATTGTTTTTCGGCTTCATATTTAGCTGCATATCCCACGAGGTGGCCAAGCCGTTTACCATCGGGACTCTTGGGGCATTCGTAATAGCCGTTGAGGCGATGCAGAATTTCGAGCGGATCATGTCCGTGCTCGGCAATGAGATTTTGAATTTCGTTCGTGTTCATTATTTTAAGTTTTTAGAATTGGTGAATATTTGCACCTACCTTATCATGCTGGAGCGGGAAGTCAATCAAATAAAAAAGTCCGACTCATTTGAATCGGACTTCAACAATTTTCATTACAAAATCATTCTTTCACGCGCCATGCGATTTTCTCGCCTTGGCGGTAATTGGTCACGCCAGCGTATTTTGCTGGTATGGTCCATGGTTCTTTTATGAGAGTGATAGTGTCAGTTACCGGCGGAAGTCCGTAGAAAGCTGGACCAAATAGAGAAGTGAATCCTTCGAGCATATCGAGTGAATCTTCTTCTTCAAATATTTCTGCCAGTGTTTCGATGCGCGTCATAGCAGAGAATACTCCCGGCTTCCCACAACAACATTCCTTGTTTTCTGTCAGGTGCGGCGCGCTGTCGCTTCCAAAGAAGAAGCAATGCAACCCGCTGATAGCAGCCATGCGGAGCGCAGTGCGGTCTTCAGGAAATTTCAATACGGGCTTGCAATAGTTGTGCGCATTGATACCTTCTCCGGTTTCTGTTGTATATCCAAGTATTGCATCAATATCATCGTGCAGGTGCTGCACTGTGATTGTCGCTGCAATCGTATTCAACCCGCTCGTGGATTGTTGCATAATGAAATTAACCATCTGAGCCGTCGTGATGTGTTCGAATATGATTTTGAGATTCGGAAATTTTTTCACCAAGCGTCTGGCGATTGGAATAAATGCCTCTTCTCGACGAAGATTGATGATTTTCTTTCCGTCCTCATCATATGCCATCTCGCCGTGTATCTGAAGTATCATACCCACTTTCTCCATAGCTTCGAGCGCAGGAAAATATGGTTCGATATCGCGTGCACCGGTGGCTTCGTTCGTTGTAATGCCGAAATACAGCTTACCGGCACGAATTCCCATCGTATGAGCGTGAGCAATTATAGTTGCGTCAGTTTTCGGTGTGATTTTAATCGAGCCGATGACTTTCGTTGCGCCAGTGAATCGCTCGATTTCTCTCACATACTCTACAACATCTTGTCCGGTTAATTTTGCAGGATTTGTGTTAGGCATGACCTCAATGTATGCGAAATTCTTCGCGCTCAGGGTTGCCATTGAAGGCAACATCTCGCCTTCGCGCACATGCATGTGCATGTCGCTCGGTTTCTTGATAATTATTTGTTTTGCTTGCATGGTAATTGGTTTTAGTTTTAGAAAAATTTATTTCCCTCACTCTACTATTATTTGAGAATATTGCAAGTCTGTCTGGAAATGTACTCAACAAATAAAAAACTGCATTTCTCGCGTGAGCGAGAAATGCAGTCATAAAAAATCATGCGTGTAGTCCACTATCGTTACATGCTGTAGCAATCAGCCAGAATTTCGCCGAATTTACTACCGTCGTTATTTAGCAGATGTGCGCTCATGATTTGCACGAGCGATGCACCGGCATCGAGAAATCGACGCATATCTTCGCCGTTTGTGATACCACCGCAGCCGCAAATCTCAATATCCGTTTTCCAAAGTTCAGAATTCCACATTCTCACATTTTCAAGTGCGAGTTCTTTCACTACTGCGCCGGAGAGTCCGCCGGTGTTTTGTATGACGTCAGAATCGGCGGCGTGGAAATTGAGCAGACAGTCTTTTGGCGAGTCGGCGTATATCTGTACATTCGGCAATGTGTTCATCGTAATTATCATATCTACTCTCCCGCACTTTTTTATCGAATCCGCGACGTTCTCAAATAGTTCGTCGCTGGTTTCGAAACCGGAATCTTTGAGCACGATGGTGTAGCCCTCCTTCCGGAATTCTGAATACATTTTGGGCCATATACTCTGTGCAAATCCGTAGGGTTTGAAGGGAGAAACTTTTACCGCGAAGATGCAGGTGTCAGGGAGCACTTCTCCGACGCGCCTGATTGATTCATGCATGAAGTCAATGTCGTATGACTGAATCGGCTTCTGTCCGTTCTTGCCATACACGTTCGGGCAGCCGGCATTCAGCACGAATCCGTCGGCGATAGGACCGAAGAGTTTTGCCATTTCTGGATGCTCATCAATACTCATGCCTGCCGAACTGATAAAAAGCTTTTTGCCGAGCGATGCATAGAGCGCTTTGAGCTTCAATAAATCCGGAATACTTTTTTCAGCGCCGTTATTCGTCAGACCGATGGCATTCAGGGTGAAGGGTTTTTCATGTACAAGCGTCGTACCGATATTTCCGGTGCGCGGTGCTATCGTATACGAGCCGGCTTCCACAAATCCGCAATCATCTATACGCGCGAGCTTCTCGCCTTCGGGAAAGTTTTTAACATAGCCGCCAGCGAGCCCGATGGTGCTGATAAATTGGTGATTTCGAATAGTAACAGGTGATAAAAGATTATTTTTGTTTTTCATGGTGTTTCGTTTTAGTTTTGCTCTGAGCGTACGGGATTGCCGGCTCGTTGTCAACGGCGGCCGGCTTATTTGACAATGCTCCGATATTTGCTAGTATAGGTGAACTAGCTCTCCGAGCTATTTTAATTGGTGCAAACGCTTCCTTCAGGCCCTGGCCGAGAGTAAGAACCATCGATTTTTTAAAAGGTTTCTTAACACGTAACAGCAGGCAGCCCTCAAAGCTCCTACCTCTAACGGAAAATGACCAGATCACTCAAAAAAGGCCCATATGTAGACGAGCGACTTCTCGGGAAGATCGCCGGCAAAGACCCCCTCAAGACCGGGGTCATTAAGACGTGGGCACGTGCCTGCCAAATCGCTCCAGAAATGGTGGGATTCACCTTTGGCGTCCACAACGGCAAGCTCCACATCGAAGTTCTCGTCTCCGAAGACATGGTTGGCCATCGTCTCGGTGAATTCTCTCCAACCCGCAAGTTCGTCCGCCATGGAGGTAAGATGCAGAAGGAACTCGAAGCGAAGAAGAAGGAATCTGAAATCGCTTCAGCCCAATCAGCTAAGGCAGCAGCAAATGACGCTGGTGCAAGCAAGAAAAAATAATGAAAGCCTCACTTACCAACTACAGACAGTCTCCTCGTAAAGTCCGCCTCGTGGCGAGCCTTATTCGCGGCAAGTCAGTTGCCGTCGCAGACCGTGAACTTGCATTTCTTGTGAAGCGCGCAAGTTCTCCAATTCGTGTTCTCCTCGCATCTGCTGTGGCCAATGCCAAGCAGGCGGGAATCGAAGCTGAAAACCTTTTCGTCAAAGAAATTCGCGTCGACAAAGGTATCGTCATGAAGCGCCAAATGCCTCGCGCCTTCGGCCGTGCATCACGTATCAACAAGCGCGCATCACATGTCCTCATCGTCCTCGGCGAGCGTGGTGTTGAGACCAAGAAGATCGAAGTTTCAAAAAATCCGCCAGCTGGCGGATCCAAAAAGACAGCAAAGCCTGCAGCCAAGGCCGTTACTAAGAAAATTTCTAAGCCTCGCGCGAAGAAAACTGTAAAAAGCCATGAGTAAAATCGTCCATCCATATGCCCATCGCCTCGTTATCCTCCGTGACTGGAAGTCACGCTGGTTTGCGACGGATGCTAAATTCGCATCGTATCTTAAGACTGATGTTCTCGTCCGTGAATTTCTCCAAAAGAAACTCCGTGGTTTCTACGTCTCGTCTATCGAATTCGAACGCAGTCAGAAATCAACACACCTCATCGTTCGTACATCACGTCCGGGTATGCTCATCGGCCGCTCAGGTGAAGGTTCGATCAAACTCAAGAACGACGTTCTCAAATTCATGAAGAAGAAGGGACTTACCGTTCCAGAAGAGCTCAAGCTCGACATCGTTGAAGTGCCAAATCCAGAAGCAGATGCGCACATCGTCGCCTACACGGTGGCCGAAGGTCTCGAGAAGCGTATGCCATATCGCCGCGTCATCAAACAGACGATCGAGAAAGTCATGCAAGTTCGTGGCGTTTCCGGAGCACGTATCGTCCTCGGTGGACGTCTCGGCGGTGCTGAAATTGCTCGTGGCGAAGAGTTGAAGCGCGGTTCTATTCCGCTTCAGACATTCCGTGCCGACATCGACTTCGCTCGTGAGAAAGCCCACATGTCATATGGCGATATCGGTATCAAAGTTTGGATTTATCGCGGTCAGATTTTTAGCAAAGACAAGTAATTAGATATTAGAACTTAGAAATTTTATTATGTTACTCCCGAAAAAAGTTAAGCATCGCAAATGGCAGAGCCAGCGCGAGAACAAACGCAACAAAGCCCTTCGCCCTGATACGCGCGGTATTTCACTTGCCTTCGGTTCGTACGGCTTGAAAGCTGATACGGCATCACGCGTGACCAGCCAGCAAATCGAATCAGCTCGCAAGGCTATGACTCGTGCGCTCGGCAAGACTGCCCGTGTGTGGATTCGCATCTTCCCTGACCGACCTTGGACTTCGAAACCACCAGAAGTGGGTATGGGTAAGGGTAAAGGCGATCCCCAAGGCTACTGTTTCCAGGTTCGTCCAGGACGTGTCATTTTCGAAGTTGACGGTGTCGACGAGAAAGTTGCGCGTGAATCTCTCCGCAAGGCGGGAACGAAATTACCGGTTAAGACGCGCATCATTGCCCGCTAAATTTATTTTATGGAATATTCAAAAATGTCGAAAACAGAATTAACGGCAGCTATCCGCGACGCGAAGAACAAGCTTCGCGAGGGAACATTTGCTGCGAGTCACTCACGTGCCAAGGATGCCAAGGCGCAGATGAAACTTCGCCGCGATGTCGCTCGCATGATGACTGCCTATAATAAATAATTGTATGAAAACCACTGACAAAATAATCAAAACACTTCAGGGAGTTGTCGTTTCAGACAAGATGCAGAAGACTGTCGTCGTCAAAGTCGACCGTTTCGAAAAGCATCCGAAGTACGGCAAGTATTTGAAGATTTCGAAGAAGTACAAGGCGCATGATGAAGCCGGACACAAAGTCGGCGACGTCGTGACGATCGTCGAATGCCGCCCGATGTCGAAAGATAAGCATTTTATCGTTAAATAATTACACTTTTATGTTACAAGACGGATCCATCGTAAAAATCACAGACAACGCCGGCGGTAAAGTCGGCAAGATTTTCAAGGTGCTCGGCTCGGCACATCGCCGCTACGTATCGATCGGGGATCGCGTGATTATCTCGATCAAAGTCGCTGAGCCTCGCAAGGGCGTGAAGAAGAAAGATGTCCATCAGGCCGTCGTCGTACGTTGCCGCACTGCCTTCCGTCGCAAGGACGGTTCATACATCCGCTTCGATGACAACGCTGTCGTCATTCTCGAAAAAGACAAGATGGATCCGAAAGCCGGCCGTGTCTTCGGTCCGATTCCACGTGAGCTCGCAGAGCGCGGGTATCAGAAAATTATTTCCCTCGCACCCGAAGTTATCTAAATTGATTATCTAAATTTTATGAACATCAAAAAAGGCGACAAAGTAATAATCATGGCAGGCAAAGACCGCGGCAAGACCGGTACGATTCTCAAATCGTTTCCGAAGGAATCTCGCGTCATCGTCGAAGGCCACAACAAATTAAAGAAACATCAGAAGGCGAACCGCAATGCGAAGGGCGCGATCATCGACATCGCGCATCCAATGCATGTCTCCAACGTCATGCTCGTCGGTTCGAATGGCAAGGGTACTCGCACGGGCAAGAAATTAGTAGGGGATAAATACGTTCGTGTCGCGAAGAAGGGCGACCGCGAAATCTAAATTTTATGATTACGATCAAAGAAAAAGAAGCAAAGGCATTCGATACGCTCAAAGGCGCATTTGGATACAAGAATAAAATGGCTGCACCGCACTTGGTGAAAGTAGTCATTTCTTCTTCGACTGGCTCAGGCGTGAAGCGCGACAAGAATCGCAATGACCTCGTAGCCGGACGCCTCGCGAAGATTACCGGCCAGAAACCGGCGATGCGCGGTGCGAAGAAATCTATCGCATCGTTCAAGATCCGCACCGGCGACCAAGTCGGCGTCATG
>CALRCI010000009.1:15601-16029 GCA_943354525.1 Candidatus Nomurabacteria bacterium
CGGCGCACGCATGTACAACTTCCTCGACAAACTTATTAACATCGCGCTGCCTCGTACGAAAGACTACCGCGGCACGGAACGCCGCATCGTCGACGACATCGGCAATGCTACGCTCGCGATCAAGGAACACACGATTTTCCCTGAGACGACTGATGAAGAATTGAAAGACGTTTTCGGTATGGGTGTCACGATTGTCACGACGGCCAAGACCAAGCCTGAAGCACTCGCATTCTTCGAGCTCATCGGAGTGCCATTCAAAGAAGCAACTGAGACGAAGAAGAAATAATTTCACTTCCAAAAATCTCCCAAGACTTGCTTGGGAGATTTTTGTATTGGAAAGGGGTGCGACCCCCTTCGGAAGGCGGTCTCACCCCATTACACATTCGTTGACAAAAGGCTGATGCAGACGTGTGCTTCGGAAAAATCAA
>CALRCI010000010.1:0-11172 GCA_943354525.1 Candidatus Nomurabacteria bacterium
TTCTGGAGAATACGCATACCGATTTCGATGTGCGTGCCCTGAACTTCGTGGTCGAGGGCTTTACCGATGTCGTGGACGAGGGCGCCAGCCTTCGCAACCTGCACGTCAGCACCGAGTTCTTCGGCGAGCATGCCGGCGATGTGCGCCATTTCGATAGAGTGTTGGAGCACGTTCTGTCCGTAACTCGTACGGAAGTAGAGGCGGCCGACGATGGCGATGATGCGGGGGTCAAAGTTGAAGATGCCGCATTCGTAGACTGCTTCTTCACCTTTTTGTTTGATGATTTTGTTGATATCTTCCTTTGCCTTCTCTATCATTTCCTCGATCTTTGCCGGCTGAATGCGTCCGTCGAGAATGAGATTTTCGAGGGCGAGGCGGGCGACTTGGCGGCGGACGGGATCAAATGATGAGATGATAATCGTGCCTGGCGTATCATCGACGATGAGCTCAACTCCGGATGCACGTTCAAATGCACGGATATTGCGGCCTTCCTTGCCGATAATCTTGCCTTTGATGTCATCAGATGGAATCACGACTGAGGTCGTCATCATTTCTGATGCAGTTGAAGAGGCGAGACGCTGGATCGACGTCGAGAGAATATCTTTCGCACGGCGATCGAGACGGTCTTCAGCATTCTGTTCGAGTTTTTGCATGCGGACGAGGAAATCTTCTTCGTATTTGCTCTCGATCTGCTTCATGAGCGCGTCTTTCGCATCATCCATGTGCATCCCGGAGATTTTCTCGAGCTCTTTTTGTTTTTCTTCGTCGGCTGCGTCAACGCGCTCCTTGATCTTCTTGATTTCTTCGACTTTGAGCTTGATGTTCTCGACTTCTTTGTCGATTTCGACTTGGCGAGCGTCGAGAAGTTCCTCCTTTTTGATCAGGCGCTTCTCAGTCTCTTTCCATTCGACTTCTTTTTTCTTTTCTTCTTCGCGGACTGATTCTTCTTTTTCTTCAGTCTTCTTCTTCGCATCGTCGACGATCTTCTGCGCTTCTTCCTTTGCCCCGACCATCATTTGCTTGATGTCGATTTCAATCGATCGGCGTTGGCCGAGCGCGATAATGAGTCGCAGGTAGTAGCCGACTGCCACGCCGAGAAGCGAGCCGACGGCGGCAAGTATCAATGTTGTTAATGTCATGGTATCTGTTGCCTAGAAGATCCGTGAACCAAGGAGAATTCCCGACTCGGCTGTGCGAGCGTGTGAGAAAGCGAAAACCTTTGGAAACTTGGGTGAAATGGGGGAGTTCATCATCGGGTTAATGGATCTGTAGGCGAATCTAAACTATTAAATGTCGATAGGCTCATAGTACTAGAAATCTGAAAAACTGTCGAGGTGACCCCAGAGGTCGGACCTATGGGGTAAGCGGTACGTCCAAGAAGGTATTGGGGTTGACAAATACATAATTTTCCTGTATAAGTGAGAAAAACAACTTTAACTAAAAACACATTTAAAACAATGGAACTTATTTCAAAGGTTCATCCTGAGATGAACAACTTCTTCCTTCGCTTGGAAAGAGCGCTTCAGAATCTTCCCAATAATCCCAAACCCGAATGTAAAGGATTTTATCTGGCATTCTACGATGGTCAAACGGGGATTACGACCTGTGAGCCACTCGGATTTATTCCTGAAGAAAAAAGGTTTAAGTATAATTATTTCGCACAAAAAAAATGCGCACAAACATTATACCTAAATAAGCGACGCTCGAAAGCATTTGCAAAGGACAAACTTGAACAATACGCTGGGGGTATCCGGTGTGATTATGTTCCCGCAAACAAAGAAAATGTTGTTAAGGGGAAAATTATCGATTGTGCTGGTGTATCAGGTCATGAATCTATGGTGGATGAAGCGATTGCAGCTTTGTTTATAATTGCACGTCGTATCAATATCATACATTCAGACGGAAGCACCGGTTCCACTTTCATGGAAACTTCAATATTCGCGAATCATTTGCTAACCATGGCTAATGTTCAAAGAAACGGTATAGCTCCTGACAATCACTGGATAACCATAATTGCTGAATTGATTGTTGAGCAAACCAAAGTTTCTGCATAAACAGGAGTCCGACTCCTTACAATACAAAACTCTCTTCGAAGTTCGAAGAGAGTTTTTTAATTCCAAATTTACTTCGTTCCCGCTTTCGGCTTATTGATGATCTCATCAATGATGCCGTATTTTTTTGCTTCATCGGCAGTCATGTAATAGTCGCGGTCAGAGTCTTTCTCGACTTCGGCGAACGGCTTGCCAGTATTTTTCGCGAGAATCTTGTTGAGATTTTCTTTCGTGCGGAGAATATGTTTCGCGACGATGGCGATATCAGATGCCTGACCTTCGGCGCCACCCATGACCTGGTGAATCATAACTTCAGAGTTTGGGAGACAGTAGCGTTTGCCTTTCGCGCCGGATGAGAGAAGCACTGCGGCTGCACTTGCTGCCATGCCGACACAAACTGTCGCAACGTCAGGCTTGATGTGATTCATCGTATCGTAAATTGCCATTGCAGCCGTGACGGAACCGCCGGGGGAGTTGATGTAGAGTTTGATTTCTTTCTTTGGATCTTCGTGTTCGAGGAAGATGAGCTGGGCGATGACGATGTTCGCCATATAGTCGTCGATGGCGCCGCCGAGGAAGACGATACGTTCACGGAGGAGACGCGAATAAATGTCATATGCGCGCTCGCCGAATTGGGATTTCTCGATAACGGTAGGGATTAACATGCAATAAATATAGCAAAAATGGGCGATGTGGGCGACTTGACAAAGAGTCATATTTCTGATACAATATACTTGAACAAAAAACAATAACTAAAAACAACTTCTGTCATGAGAAACATTCTGATTATCCTCGTTATTTCCTCTTTTTCAATTTTTACCGCCTGTAAAGACAAATGCTTAGTAAAACTGCAAGTGACGGCGACGTACACCACAGTAATGAACAACACTACAACGACTGTTAATTCGGTGACGTTACCATCATATTATGGTTTGATTACTTCCGTGACCGCCAGTACTGACCAATACAATCAAACGTATTATTCCTGCAAAATTGTTTTCGTAACAGTGACGCAAGACCAGTATGGCGCTGTTAATTCATTTAGCCGGTTGAATTCGAATGGAACAGCATATATTTATGATAGTTCCAGCGGCGCAAATGCCATGATGTGGGTCAACAACCAGCATTGCAACGTAGTGACCGACCTCACGATTGAATCTGATGGCACTATCAGTTGTGGTGGATTGAACTTAGTTCCGTAAATTATTGCCGTATAAGAAACGGTGAAACTCCTCTCAAATAATTGAGAGGAGTTTTTTATTGTCTGTGGATAAAGTCCAAGAATGTCTTGGGGAAATTCTACTTAGAAAGTGATTCAAGAAAACTAAACACCGCTTCATTGGTCAGGATTTGGATGACATATGCCGTCACGCGATTCTGATCAGCCTCTTTGTATTCGTCCATGAGCTTCGCAACTTCACGCGTGATATCTTCGTCTTTTGGAGTAATTTTTTCTAGCTTCGAAATTTCAGCAAGTGCAAGTTCGAGGCGGACGCGTTTCTCGGCATCGGCGCGGAATTCTCCGCGGAGCACGTCTTCAGTTTTGCCGAGATGTTTCAGATAATCTTCGTAGGGAAGTCCCATACCGGTGATATCGCTCTTCATGCGATAGAGCATTTTGTCGAGTTCGGCTTCGATGAGGAGTTCAGGAATATCAGTTTTCGTACCGTCGAGAATTGCTTCCATGATCGCGAGACGGTGTTTCTCATGCGCGCCATTTTGGCGTTCGAGCTGCATGTTCTCACGGACTTTCTTCTTGAAATCTTCGACAGTTTCGAAGTTGCCGACGGACTTTACGAATGCATCATCGAGTACGGGGAGCTCGGATTCTTCCGGGGCGATGCGTTTGCCTTCGGCGTCAGTCTTCGCTGGCACGCGTGATGCCCGGATGTCGTGAATGAATTTCTCCAAGTCTTCGTCAGTGACTTCTACTGCGGCACCAGCCTTCGTATCCTTCGCAATTTTTTTATAATCAGGGAGCGTGACGGTCGGGAAGAGGGCAGTCGTGATGGTGAATCCGAGCGGATTACCTTTCGCCACTTTTGTAATACCGATTGTTGGGCGGCCGATGGCGTCGATTTCGAGTTCAGCCAACATTTTCGGATAGTGTTCGCCGATAGCATGCTCGGCCATTTCTTCGAGAATGTGCATTTCAGGGATTTTACTTTCGAGGATGTTCGCAGGGATGTGACCCTTGCGGAAACCCGGAAGCTCCATTTCTGCGCCGATGTGGCCCATGGCATGTTCGCGGTATGACTCGAAAAGTTCAGCCGGGATTTCACCGGTGATTTCGATCATTGATTTGTCCAACTTCTTCGTCTTCAAATTATATGTACTCATAGTGAAGACAGTCTATATGGGAGTGTCGTTTTTGTCAAAAAAAGAGTGAAACTAGGCCCGGCCTAGCAAATTCAGAACCGCTAGGCCGGGCCTGGTTTACGTTACTCTCCGTTTTCGAGTGCAGCTTCACGAGCGGCACGAAGGCGGGCGAGGTCGCTTCGCACGAAGAAGTAGGTCCCGATGAGGAGTATGAGAAGAACGACGATCACTCCGATCATCGGTCCGCGGGCATCGAGTTGTGCGTTGTCGGGTTCCATATCTCTTGAGACGAATCTCAGTGTGCTCTCTTACTCACTCAGTATACAAAACTCCTTTCCGAAATGGAAAGGAGTTTTGTGTTTTGTTTAATCGAGCAGTTTCGGGGCATATTCTTTGTCGTATTTTTCTGCGCATTCTTTGATGACTTTGATACCTTCGTCAGCTCCGTGAAAGGTCTCCACTTTGCCAGTACCGGGCTTTTTCAGCGCCTTGATATTTTCCCAGAAGTACTGTGTTTCCTTGATGAAATATTCTCCAAGATCCTCAACGCTCTTGATATGGTCTGAGCGCCGATCATCCTTGAGCACGGCGATTATCTTGTCATCTACTTCGCCACCATCTATGAATTTCATGACGCCGATAATGCGCAGTTCGACGAGAGATCCCGGTACGAGCGGTTCAGTGACGTTCACGATTTCGACATCGAGCGGGTCGCCATCGAAATCCCATGTCATCGGAATCGCTCCATAGGTAAACGGATATGCAAGCGATGAGTAGCCGACACGATCGAGTTTGAGCTGACCGCTCTCCGTGATGAGTTCGTATTTATTGATTGATCCCGCAGAAACTTCAACGATTGCGTTCACGATGCCGTTTGCTTCATCAGCAAATGGAGGAAGAACATGCAACAGATTGAGCATGTAGCGCGATGGTTTGTGATTTATGTTTGCCATATGAGTAGTGTAAAGTTAAAAGTTTAAAGTTGCAAGCTAAAATTATTCAGCAGCTTTCTCTTCCGACGCAGTTTCTTCAACCGCCACTTCTTCTACCGTTTCTCCATCTGATGACGTCACTGCATCACTCTTGATGCCTTTGATATCAATCTTCCAGCCAGTGAGCTTCGCTGCGAGGCGGACGTTCTGACCGCCCTTACCGATGGCGAGTGAGAGCTGTTCGTCGGCGACTTCGACAGTTGCCTTGTGTTCGGCATCATCAACGGCGATTGAGAGAACTTTTGCAGGCGAGAGGGAAGATGAGACGAATGTCGCAGGGTCTTCACTCCATGGAATGATGTCGATTTTCTCGTTGCCGAGTTCGCTCATGACGGTCGTGACGCGAATACCTTTCTGACCGACACACGATCCGACTGGATCGACGTGTTCGTCATTGGATACGACGGCGATCTTCGAACGTGAACCGGCTTCGCGGGCGATCGATTTGATTTCTACGGTCTTGCTTGCGATTTCAGGTGCTTCGAGTTTGAAGAGTTCTTCGATGAGACGAGGATGCGTGCGAGAAAGTTTGAGGTTCACGCCGCGTGGTGTATCTTCGACGGCGTAGAGATATGCTTTGATGCGTTCACCGCGTTCGAAGCGCTCACCCGGAATCTGTTCTTCGAACGGAATGACGCCAGTTGCGCGGTTGAAGTCGACGTAGAGCATGCCGCGTTCGTTTTTCGAGACGATTCCAGAGACAATCTCACCTTCATGGCCGGAGAATTCAGTGAGGACGGAAGAGCGTTCTGCTTCGCGGATTTTCTGGATGATCACCTGCTTGGCAGTCTGCGCTGCAATGCGGCCGAAGTCGTCTTTGGTTTCGAGCGGAAACGTAATTTCATCGCCGACGTGGACGTCTTTCTTCATCTTCTTCGCATCTTCGAGGAGAATGTGATGTTCCGGATTGTAGCGGATGCGCTCATCGCCTTCGGCGATTTCGGGCTCTTCGGAAAGTTCTTCACCGTCTTCAACCATGCGCACGGTCGTCTCATCAACGACGATTTTGACTTGTTCAAATGACATGGCGCCGGATTCAGTATCGAATTTTGCACGCACGATCTGGCCGCGCTTGCCGTAATCTTTCTTGTAGGCAGCAGCAAGAGCCGTCTCGATGGCTTCGAGAATCTTTGCTTTTGGAATTTTGCGCTCTTCTTCGAGTTGTTCGAGCGCAGAATGCATTGTTTTGAGATCTAACATATATTTGTTTCGGAGAAAATTTCTTTCTTATAATTATTTTTTATGAGACCGCGCGGAGGCGGGTAGCCGAGCTCGAGCAAAAATTCACCAGAATTTTATGCGTGTCGATTAAAAAATAATTATAAGAAAGAAATTTTCTCACGACCACTATTAAATTTTCTATTAAAAAAAGCCGGGATTCGAATCCGGACTTACGCTAATAATGTACCAAGTATTAGCATCTCAGTCAAGCATTTGTAGTGCCGAGTGAAGTCTTCTCTTTGGCGACCTTTTTGAGGGTCTGGAGCGCAGTGCCGTCGGCAGAAAGCGCCTCTTCTTCGTCAGTGCTCTTCCTGAGCGCTTCTTCGAAGAAACAGAGGACGACATTGTCGCGAAAATCTTCCGGAAACGAGTTCAGGTTGTCGGTCAGGAATTTCTGAGCGCTCATCTCGTCGCCGGCATCCATTATTTCACAGAAAGTGTTGTAGAGTTCGGTTGCAGAAAGCATGGGATTTAGGCGGCAATCGCAGTCAAATCAGGGAAACGTTTCAGCGAATTTTGGAGCTTTGCGCAGCGCTCCGGGTCTTCAGTTTTGAGAACTGCCATGCGTGATTCGAGAATGCTCCTAGTTTTCTCATTCCCGAGCGTATGTGTGATAGCACCAAACATTTCTGACTTGAGAGCTACTCCTTCGATTACTTCATTGGTAATAGCGGGAGTAGTTTCCATCACTTCAGGTTTCTTTGCAGGGAACATATTAAACATATTGCTCATATTCATGTAGCCAGTATATCCCGCTCTATCATTCAGAGCAAGCCAGATAGGGACTAAGTCCCTATCTGGCGTCAGTGAGGAGTTCAACTCCTCACCAAATAACAAAACTCGCTTCGAATTCGAAGCGAGTTTTTTCATATCTTAAAGTTATTCTCCCGTGTAGTTCGAATTCTTGCCGAGCGGGTTCTGCGCATGGCGGACTTCGAAGTGGACATGCGGACCGGTCGTGCGTCCCGTCATGCCGATATAGCCGATCGTCTGGCCGCGGGCGACTTGTTCGCCGACTTCCACGTTGGTGCGGAGCATATGGGCATAGAGTGTCTCCGTTCCGTTCGAGTGCGAGATGGCGACGACATTGCCGTATCCGCCGTTCCATCCGGAATTTCTGGACATGATGACGATACCGTCTGCGGCGGCGTGGACCGCCGTGCCTCGCGGTGCGGCGATGTCGACGGCATTCATCTCATGAAGTCCTTGGGAGATGACACCGCCATTGATCGGACGGAGGAAGTAGTCGCCGAGGTCAGGTCCAGTGTTGGATCCCGGGAAGAGACGTGTCGGACCATATGCATATTTCGGAAGCTGACCCTTGCCACTGCCTGAGTTCGAACCGGAAGATGGTGTACTTGCGGCCGGTGTTGCGATTTCAGCATCTGGAATGATGACTTTGTCGCCGATGGCGAGTGCTGCGTCAGGTGCGATGCCATTGAATGTACTGATTTCGCCGCTGTCACTCTTGAATTTTTTCGCGATACTCTTCAACGTATCACCTTTTTGGACAGTATACGAAATACCTGAGATAGAGAGGATGAGCAATGTGTCGCCAACCTTCGGACTCTGGCCGACAGAGATATTGTTCGCCCAACGGATCGTGTTTACCGACACACCAAACATCTTGGCGATGACGCCGAGACTATCTCCGGGTTTGACGACGTACAGAGAGATTTCGTCCGGATTCGGGATGTCAGTATTGTCTGACGAAGTGCCGAGCGGGCCGGCTTCCGTTACGAGCGCGCCGTTATCTACGGCAAGTTCGGCTCCGCCGCGCGCATCGAGTCCGAATTCCGGTCCAGTTGCCGCCTCAGGAAGAGGAATCGTCTGGGAGTTATGGCTTTGACCGGTCTCGCCAGAAGATTGATTTGTACTAAAAAATGAAAAGAGGCCAGCTTGTGCGACGAGCGGAGAAGCTGAGATCCCAAGCATGATGAGAACAATAAAAGCAAACGCCACAGCTCGGGGCATTGAGAAATAAGGGTATTTCGGCGAACTCGGCGGTTGATCCGATGAGTTGGCGTCTTTAGGTTGATTTATAAGCATAATTTGGCGGGCGTTTCGGGAAAACTCTAAAATATCTTTATAAATAAGGATATTATTGAGTATGGTCAATCAGTACATAAGGTATATAATAGTCACATATACCGTACAAGAAGAATCCTAGCAAACGGCCAGTCAATGTCAACCAAGTTCTCCACTTCCAGTAAAGTCTCTAAAAGTTGACAAAGTAGTATAAAATAATGTCTAATATGTGCAGTCAATAAGTATATGGCAGGAAATCAATCACCAAATTCACAGACGAACATGGGTGCCGCGCTCAACGCGGCTCTCAGTGGCAATTCGGCAAATTCTGCGCCCACAAATAGCGCCGGTGGCGGAGAAAATAAGAATACTCTTCCTCAAAATTCTCCGAAAGGACCCAGTAATTCTCCTACAAAAAAGTCTGCCGCTCCGGCCGAAAATTTCCGATCGGTTCAAGAAGTCGTGTATGGCAAGAAGAAGCTTACTCTCGGGGATGAATGGCAGCTCGAATATCCGAATAAGACTCAAGTGACCGTTATCGTCGAACAGATCATCCAAGCGAGCAATACGAAAGACGTCAGATTCCTCCTGAAAGACAAAGCCACTGGCGTGGAATATCGCACCGCGATCAATCCGAAAAAAGCGAAAGACTTTTTCGGTGCGCCGGTAGCCACTCAAGTGGCGACTTCAACTCCAAGGAAACCGGCATCTCCCAAAGCTGCCGTTGCTCCAGTTCCAGCTCCGGCAGCTCCTGCACACGCGCCCAAAGTAGGATTTGCCGAACAAGCAACATATGAATACGGCGGCCGGGATTTTTCTCCGGGAGATATTTTGGAAGTTGATACGGTACCCGGCAAGGCAGTGTCTTTTATCATCAAGAAGATTTTTGTTGACGGTGAAGACAATGTGAAGTTTCTTATTGAAGACCAGACTACCGGCATCGAATACACGACGAAAGAAAATCCTCCTACAGCCAATTCGTTTCTACCCTCAAAGAATATTTTAGATCTTGGCTCCCTCAAAGAAACGATTACCGAAGAGCATAGTAATGCAGAAATTGCCGAGGCGTTCAAGAATCTCCGTGGCTTCGAGTTCATCATGCACGGCAAAGATCACTTTGAAAACGGAGCGCTTATCGGTACGAAATTTGATCTGCCCGACCTTGATGTCCGCTCATCGATGTTTCTTCTTGAAAAAGCCGGTATCATGCCCGACCGGATTTCGATCGTTGACAAAGGTACCTTGAAAAAAATCGCCGGTGAAATTTCCGTGGATGCATTAGAAAAACTTGATGCAGAGCTTGCTGCAGAAACAGATCCTGACAAAAGAAAAAAATTGGAGGCGGAAATCGACCGCATAGAAATACTCATAAACAGAGATGATGAGCAGAAATTATCGCACAAGCTGAATGTAGACACTGGAGGTTTTTCCGGTTTGGAAGTGCAGGATGACGGAACCGTTCTCATCGACAATCACGGTGAGCAGGAATTTCCGCGCTCGTCTGCCGGTGTGCTGTATGACAAATTAGTTGAACTCCAAATGCTTCCGAAGACGGAGCAGATGGACCGCTTCATCAAATTCGTCGACGACGTCGACAATCTGTCATATCCTGAAGTAAGTAATGCGAGATTTTTCAGACATGATTACGCCGAGTCATTTTATGGCATTGCCGACGAGGCGCCGGTCAAGTATTTGTATGAGAAGTTTCAGGACAAGAAATTCAATCCCAAAGATATGGTGCCGGGTCGTGAAAGAGATGTAATCGAGACTGAAAAAGCGAAAATCAACACCGAAACAGGTCAAAAGTTGTATGCCAAAGACGGCACGATCGAGCATTTCAGTATTTCTGAAATGATTAATTTCCACAAGAAGAATGTCGAGAAGGTGACTGCCAATATTCCGCGCGTACTGGAAGATATGGCGAAGCGAGGAATCGAAAACGAGAATGTAAAGCTTGGGAAAGTGCTTTTCAATTTTGTCGAAGGCCAGAATCTGTTGGGATTCGAATCAGGACTCGGTGCCAAAGTGGCATATGCAAACGGATTCGATACCTATATATTGTATAACGCAAAAGATCAGACATTCTTCGCATCGAGCAAGAAAGACATTTTCAACATTGGCAAGAAGTTTCAGAATAAGATGCAGGATCTGAAAATCATCCGCGGGCATATGCTCACGCTCGATCGCGCGAGTGATGCCCACATTAGTGAGAGCGAACTTCTGAAGAATCTCGGCATCGCTGTTTCACCAGAGCACGGCAAGCTCGTCAGTATCGTCGCTGAGCATGTGCCTCGCGTGAGCGAATTGCGAGACGCGATCATCGACGGGGATACGAAGCGTGTCACTGAGCGTGCACGAGAGGAAGCTGAGATCAAAAAATTGACCGATGCATATAATGACACGATCCGAGCGTCGAAGAAGCTCGAAAGAGAAGTGAAAGATCTCAATGAACAGCTCTCCGAATCCAAATAATCATATGCCCACTGCCTACACTCAAAATCTCATATCGGATCTCGGGCTCAAGTCATTTCCGCCAGACATGGCGGACGACATCATCGACC
>CALRCI010000010.1:11182-15598 GCA_943354525.1 Candidatus Nomurabacteria bacterium
TCGGCGAAGTGCTCTTCCGCGCCGTCCTGATGCAGAGCGCTGAATCGCTCGATCCCGATGCACGTGAAGAACTGGCCGCGCTCATGGATGCTGCTGCCGATTTCGAAGACCTCATTCGGTTTCTCGAATCCCATGTGAAGCATTTCCATCGCATTGTCCGCGAAGAAGGGTCGAATATCCGCAAAGAATTATTTGCCGAAAATTAATTTATGCCGACACCAGAACAAATAAAAATAGTGGAGCAGATTGAGGAGAAGACCGCCGAGAAAAATACTCTCGACGGCAAACTTGCCGAACTCAAATTAAAAATCGAGGAGGCCAAAGCTGCCCAAGCCCGCAAAGACATCGCATTTCTCGCCGAGCGTGAGAAGCTCGTGAACAAGCGCAGTGCGATACTTGCCGCTGCAGATGAAGATCTCGCACTCGAAGGCACGAAGCTCTCCGACAAGAAGATTACCGATATATTGCCGGCACTCCATGTCCAAGCGCTCGCTCCTCTGCCAGCCGCTCCAATCAAAGCTCCGACGTATATTCCTCACACGCCACTGACTGCGACTCAGGCACATCCTGCACCACAGGTGGCGCGAACTCCTGTGCCAAAAAGAATTATCACCGATGAGCATCAAGCGCGCCTGGACCGCGGACATCACAATAGCTCACGAGATGCTTTGAATGCCAAGCGCGATGTCCATCTCGCGGAGTACGAGAAACATGCGAAGAACGTGAACGGAGGCACTAGGGTTCAGCGCGCACTGCGCCGGCTTGGAACATTCATGCGCTTGAGAAAATCAGACACAGATAATCCGGAACTCTATAGATCATTAGGCAGATACAATCAGGCGAAAGCAGAATATAAATCGAACCGCATGCATGAAGTCATTGGACGTCGCGTTGCCGCCGGATTTCCGATTCCGACTCCTGAGGTCCAGGCGAGATATGATCACCTTCTTTCCATCTTAGAGATCAAAAAACGCCAACAGGAAGATGCCTATGTCACCAATGAGAAGCTTCGCATCTGGGAGGCGTCCAAAAATTCTCCGAACAAGATGTGGAATAAAACTAAAGAGGTGTGGGATGGTACAAAAGAACATATTCGTAAACGCTGGGTCAGATACGCGATTGGTCTTGGTGTTGCCGCCGCTCTGTTTGGCACGAAGCCGTGGAATTATTTCCGTGACGACAATGACACTGAGCAGACTGCGGAGATGAAATATATGAATGAGACGATTCCTGTCGGTGCCGACGGTATCGTTCCGACAATCAAAAAATTGCAGGGTGATATGCAGAACGCGTACGCCGGCAATACACATATTCCGCCGGAGATTGCGAGCTTCCTGCACACGGAGGCTCTGGAGATTGCAAAGGATCACCAGTGGCTCAATGCCGGCGCGAACGGATTTTTCGGCGATGGTACAACGCTCGAACTGCGCAACGGACAATTGTTCCTGCACGTCAGCGTATCGATGCCGACACATACCGATGTACAAGGGGGAGAACAGGTGAACGCACCGATTAATCCAGATGGAAACTCTGGCGCTTTATCTGGGACACAGAGTATACAGGCTACCCCGAAAGCCAGTAGTAATTTTACTCCATCGTTGAAACCGACACCGAAACTCGACCAAACACCTACGCTCAAACCGACGCGACGCCTCAATCCAAGCACGAAACTCGGAGGCTCGCCTCAGCTTCCTGCCACGCCGAATCTTGGGGCAACTCCGACGACGAGATATGATCCGAATCAAATTCTGAACGATGTTGTGAACATCATAGGAAATCCGCGCCATCATTAAGTAGCGCATTCTTCTCCCCTCGGTAAGGGGAGGAAGAAATCCAATATGCTATGATACTTTTGTGAACATCACAGATCTCAATGACAAACAGCGATCAGCGGTCCTTCATACGGAAGGTCCGCTTTTGATTGTGGCTGGTGCCGGAGCGGGGAAGACGAAGACGCTGACGTATCGCGTCGCGCATCTGATCGAGAACGGCGTCGCACCAGAATCGATTCTCGCAATTACATTTACAAACAAAGCGGCGCGCGAAATGCGTGAGAGAACAGAAAAACTTCTTGAACATTTGCACATACATACAATGCCGGTGATGACGACATTTCACTCGCTCGGCGTACTTATCATCCGTGAGAATGCGATGCGCGCCGGACTGCCGAAATTCTTTACCATTGCCGATGAGAGTGATGCGATTTCGATCATGAAAGACGCCATTGTCTCGCTCGGACTCGATCCGAAACAATTCGAACCGCGCCGCTACAAAAATATCATTTCACGTCAGAAGGGGGATTTCGTTACACCTGAAGAATTCGAGAAAAATGCCGAGAGTTTTACTGCCGATACGATTTTGAAAATCTGGCGCGCATACGAAGCCGGACTCGCAGCCGAGAAATCACTCGATTTCGATGACCTGCTTCTCCGCAGTGTGATTCTGCTTCGTGATCACGCCGACATTCGCGAATCATATCAGCGCCGATTCAAATATCTGCACATCGATGAGTATCAAGACACGAATGAACTCCAATATGCGATGACGAAATTCCTCGTCGGTCCTGAGAAGAATATCTGCGTTGTCGGTGACAGCGATCAGAACATCTACAGCTGGCGCGGTGCGAATATCAAAAACATTCTTCATTTCGAACGTGATTTTCCAGGCGCAAAAGTCGTGCTACTCGAAGAGAATTATCGCTCAACCAAAGCCATTCTCGAAGCGGCCAATGCCGTAATCGAGAAGAACACGATGCGCGTGCCGAAAGATTTATTTACCTCACGCACCGGTGGAGAGAAAATTACCGTCTGTGAAGCATTCGACGAACGAGCCGAGGCGCGTTATGTCGCTGAAGCAGCTGTGGCTGCGCGCGATGCCGGTGTGCCGTATGAAAACATTGCCGTGCTCTATCGCGCGAACTTCCAGTCACGCGCACTCGAAGAGGCGATGCTCGATTATCACATTCCGTACCACGTGCTCGGCACGAAATTCTTTGAACGCCGTGAGGTGAAAGACGTGCTCGCCTATGCGCGTCTCGCACTTTCGCGCGAATCGCTTTCTGACTATAAACGCGCGATCGGATTTCCGTCGCGCGGAGTGGGCAAGGGTACACTTGTGAAAGTTTTTGCCGGACAACGCGATACATTGCCCCCGGCGATGAAGAAAAAGCTCGCCGACTTCGATGCGCTCCTCGATAAAATTTTATTGTTCAGTGAACAACACCCGCCAAGTGAAGTTATCAAATACATTATTATAGAATCCGGCATCGAGCGGACACTGGCACAGGGAACTGATGAAGAACAGGAGCGACTGGAAAACGTGCGCGAACTCGTGACGCTGGCCGTGAAATACGATAGCCGCGAAGACGGGCTCACGCATCTCATTACCGATGCCGCACTCGCGAGCGATCAGGATTCACTGACTGACAAAAGTTCCGGCGTGCGTCTGATGACCGTGCACGCAGCGAAAGGATTGGAATTCGATACCGTGTTCGTCGTCGGACTTGAGACCGATCTCTTTCCGCATAGACGGCGTGCCAGTCCGCCAGCTGGCGGAACAGAAGAAGCGGAAGAAGAACGCCGGTTGTTCTACGTCGCCATCACTCGTGCCAAAGAAAAACTCTATCTCACGCATGCGAGCCTCCGTACGATCTTCGGTTCACGCCAAATCAACACGCCGTCAGAATTTCTCGCCGACATTCCGCTCCATCTCATCGATAGCGATACCGAACTGGGCTCGGACGAGAAGGGAAGATTTGTGTTCTTTGATTAGAAAGCACACAACACGTAGCATATAACATAAAGCATTGAACAAAAATGAGGACAAAACGCGAAGCGTTTTGTCCTCATTTCCCCATGTTGTGTGCTACGTGCTCTATGTTCCATGTTATGATATTTGTATGCCTCCTCAATTCGAAGGACCTCCCCAAAATTTCAAAACCGCGTCAGTGCAGTATTCGTGGCTCGAATCGCACCGCGAACTCGCCATCGCCGCCGGCGCAGTCATCTTCTTCGGCATTGTCGTGTCGCTCATCATGTATTACGTGCATCATGGCGTGCCAGGTGCTACAAGTTCGCATTATCTGACGACAGCAGAAAAAGAAGAGATCATCCGCCAGCTCTCTGCGCAGAATCAGAATACCGTTCCGCTTTCTCCGGCGCAAAAGTCCGCAGTGATCAAAGATCTCGCTAAGAATGCTCCGTCCCAGCCACCGATGACAGCCGAAGAAAAAGCTTCCATCATTAATTCACTTTCTAAATAAAAATGAAGAAAATCATTTTCCCCATCCTTCTCGTTCTCGCCGTCGTATTGTTTTTTAGTATTTCACATCACACGAAGGCGACTGGCACCAATCTCCACAACGTCACCGGCTGGGCATGGAGTTCGAATATTGGATGGATTAGCATGAGCTGTGAC
>CALRCI010000011.1 GCA_943354525.1 Candidatus Nomurabacteria bacterium
GTCTCTGGAAATATGTCGGGCTTCGGCTGGGGAGGTGTGGCCATGGGCTGGATCAATTTCGATCTCGTGATCTATGATTCGGCCACGACCGTTCCAGGAATCAATTTCCAAATCGTACCGGCGAATTTCTGCATCAACAATCCGCTTCCGGTGACGCTGGCATGGAATGCGACGGGATATGCGTCGTGCAGTACGACAGGCCTGACACCTGATTGGTTCAATGCGGGTAATGCCGTTGCGCAGCCGATCACTGGTTCGCAGTCCATGAATCCAATGGCGACGACAACGTACGGCTTATCATGTACTGATCAGAATGGAATGGTCACACAAGCAGCACCAGTTACCGTCACCGTACTTCCGCAAAGTGATCCGCAATGCCAAGTGCAAGATCTCTGTCTCAATATTCCGGGTGTTCAAATCACCGTGCCAGCAGGATATACGAGTAATGGCAGCGGTACCTGTACGCAAACTTCAGGTGGTGGAGGCACTCCTCCCGGCAACGGCGGCAAGCCGAAGTTCGAAGAATTCTAAAATTTCAGAAATAGAAAATTGCCTAGGCAACGCCTAGGCAATTTTCTGCGTTTGAGTAAAATAAAAACAGGTTACAAAGTATAAAACTTTGTAACCTGTCATAAAAATTTAAAGAAGTTATTCTTTGATGATTTTAACTGTTTTACCAGTTTTTAAATCACGAAGAAAGTAAATGCCGTTATCATATTGTGTCATATCTATGACGTTGCTGGTTACAGATTGTACCATCTGTCCAGAAACGTTGTAGATACCATAGGTGGCTGTGCTGTTGCTGATAGTAAGATGTGTCGTGCAAGGATTCGGGAATACTACGAAGTCGGGTTTTGAAACTGGAGTAATTCCAGTCCCGCTACCAAGGGTGACTTTATAAATTTCCGGTCCAGCAAGATATATCAAACTGTCATTTACCACATTCATGGCTTGCAACATCGGAAGGGATGAATTCCCGCCGTTGATGAGCGTGTCAGCGGTCAGATCCCAGATGAAGAAATTCTGTACTGGAATTGAATCGTCGACATTTAAGATTGCTCCGCAAGCGTAGAATTTGTTGTTCCGAACAGCAATTTGAGTGCAATACTCCGTTTTCAAAACAGACGTCCATCCGGTTATAGTGTGTTTATATACATACTGTAAATCTTGTACATATATATCCTCGCCATCAGTGGTTGCTGCTTGAATCGCATACTCTGCTCCGGTAATCGTGGTCGAATCCAGCGCAAAAGTGGTTTTGTTTATTAACCACACACAATTCATCAGCTGATGACCGTTGAAGGTTACTACGTAATCGTTGTTCCTCTCATTAAAAGAAAGTGCGCGATCAGGTAATCCGTAACCTCCGTTTGCACGTGGTAATTGCAGAACTGCACCTGTGTAAATGTTGTAGATACAAGCATGATTGACAGTCAAACCATTTGCGTGAGTAAAATCACCCGATACAAATGCCAAGCTGTCGTTTATCTTCTTGATCATCCAACAAGTTGAGTCGATACTCAGATTAATCGGGTCCCAATTCAAGTCCTGGTCGGTTCTTTCCTTGATATAATCAGGAAAGTTGCCAAACTGAAACTCATGGTTGCCGATGCGTTCGTACCCAAATACACCAGTATTTGGCACGGTTGGTGGAATGCCATAATCACTCCAAACACCATTCAAGTAGAGCCCTGCATTTGAGCAGGATACACCATTAATATTGGTGTACGAACCAGTGGTAATCACTGAATCGCCTGAAACAGTGATAGAAGTTGAAGCATCATCTGCTGTTCCTATGTTCGTGAAAACATAGTTACTCTGCCCCGCAACTCTCGTTGCAGTGAGCAAGAGACTTACGAAGAATAGAAAAAATGTTTTCATTTTTGTCGTTTTTATTTTGTTTGAATCGAATTATTGAGTCAATGCCCAATTTGACCTTAGTATATCATTATTGCCTAATACTGTCAAAGTCTCTTATCCACACGTTTTCCACCTCAAAAAGCCAGTAAATGCTACAATAAAAGCGTTATCAGCTATTGCTAACTCTATGAAAAATATTGTCAAAAATCTAAAGCTTCTCATAATCGTTTGTCTTGTAGGACTGGGTGTCGGATATGTATTCGCAACTGGTACTTACAGTGGTCCGGGATGTGCTCCACCAGGATGTAATACTAATCCGCCAGTTACACAGGACGATGCTTCTCAGTCAAAGGGTGGAGATCAACTTCCTTTAACAGGCCAGAAACTTAATATCAATGGAAATTTTTCGGCAGATCAACTTCTCTCTTTTGGGCCAAGTAATCTAACTGATAACACAACGGTTGGTTTATCTAACTCAACGGCAAAAGATTTTAGAATTTTTGGAAATATTTTTATACAAAAGGGATCAGAAATTACATATACTCCATATGGTCTCCTTACTCCAACTCATACCGGCTCAACACCCGTCGCAGTCTGTATTGTACCTTCAACCGGTCAACTCGTTCAGTGTCCTGCGCCAGGTGCACCGACGGTAACGATTACTGCGACAACTCCGTCTTCTCCAATCAATACAACTGGACAGTCTACATATTCAAACAGCGCAGTAACTATTACATACGATACAAACAATGCAACGAGTTGTACTGGTACGACAACGCTTGGCAACAACCAAGCCGATCCAAACAATTCATACAGTGGATGGAATGGATCACTCACTGCATCTAACGGTTCGCACACAGCAAATACATTCGTCTATGAATTCGGCGTAACGCATTACATCATTACTTGTCAGAACGCAGCAGGTACAACAGCGACAGCTTCGACGAGTGTGACAGTCCACGGTGATTATGGTTTCGGTGCAAGCAGTGGATTCACAATTCCTACTAACGTTACATCAGCTACCTTCAAAGCTTGGGGTGCAGGTTCAGGCGGCGCAGGCGGCGGCGGCGGATCGGGTACCGGCGGAGGAGCTTGTTCAGGTTCCGGTGGCGGTGGCGGTGGATCGGGCGGCTATAGTTCATCGACACTCGGAGTTACTCCAGGCACGCCATATACAATTGTTGTTGGTACCGGCGGCGGCGGCGGAACGGGCGGCAACAATGGATCAAATGCAGGTACGGCAGGTGCAGCAGGAACGAGTTCTTCAATCACCGGCGGCGGAAATAACATCTTAGCTTCAGGCGGTACATATAGTACGGGTGGCGCAGGAGCAGCATGTAATGCGAGTGTCGGTGGATACTTCGGATCTGGTGGTAGTCCTGCTGGTAACAATGGTGGCTACGGTGGTCCTGGTGGTAACACTTGTACTACTCCGGCTGGCGGTACTGGAGGTTCTGCAGTGAACGGTCACGGCGGCGGCGGAAACGGTGGTGCAGGTGGACTTAATCACACGTGTATAGGAAATGGCGTGAATGCTGGCGCCAATGGCTCAAATGGTTCCGGTGGCTATACTGGCTACGCCGAGATCATCTGGTAATACTTAAATCTCAGAAAAACTCCCCGCACGGGGAGTTTTTTGTTTGTGATATAATTCGGACATGAAAAACAAACGGCTTGTCGTGTGCAATTGGAAAATGAATCCGGAAACGGTGAAGGAAGCGACAGCGCTTTTCCAAGTGACGAAGAAGCACGCAGCACGTTTGCGTAATGTCGAGACGATTGTTTGCCCGCCAGCAGTTTTTCTTTCACCACTCGCAAAAATTCAGTCGGGTCATCGTGTGACACTCGGTGCGCAGGATGTATTTGCCGGAGATGTCGGTGCGGAGACGGGAATGGTGTCAGCGCCGATGATTGCTTCCGTCGGTGTACGGGCAGTTATTGTCGGTCATTCTGAAATGCATGCACGGGGAGAGACAGATGAATCAGTGAATGCAAAAGTTCTGGCAGTTCTCAAAGAAAAAATGACGCCGATTATCTGTGTCGGCGAGAAACACCGCGACCACGATCATAAATATCTTGGTGTTATCAAGGATCAAATTACAAAAGCACTTGTGGGTATTCCTAAATCTGCAATTGCGAAAATTATTGTTGCGTATGAACCTGTGTGGGCGATTGGTGTTCATGCGCCACGACCGGCAACATCTGAAGAAGTTCGCGAGATGGTTCTTTTCATCCGGAAAACGATTGCCGATATTTCTGATCGCAAAATCGCACAGGCAGTACGAATTCTGTATGGTGCATCAGTTGATGGTACTGATGCAAGCGGATTTCTCAATGATGCCGGTGTGAATGGTCTTCTCGTTGGTCGTGCAAGTCTGAAAGAAAAAACGCTTGTCCCGATTCTCAAAGCTACTGACACTCTATGAAAACACTTACTCCGATAACTAAAGTAAAAGATTGGAAAGGCAAGCGCGTGCTCGTGCGCGTGGATTTCAATGTCGATGTGCTTCCGAATGGCAAAATTCTCTCAGCGTTTCGTATCAATGAAGCATTGCCGACGATCGATTTTCTCCGCAAGAAAGGTGCGCGTATCGTGCTGATCTCTCATCTCGGTTCTGATGGCTCGGCCACGCTCGCACCGATTGCGAAATATCTTAATAAGAAAATTCCGACGAAATTTGTCGCTGAAGTATTTGGAGATGTCGCGCGCAAAGCGCTTGCAGGCATGCATGATGGTGATGTCGTACTTCTCGAGAATATCCGCCGAGAGCGGGGAGAGATGGCATACGACAAGACATTTGCGCTCGCACTTGCTCAATACGGCGATATCTATGTAAACGAAGCTTTTTCCGTCTCTCATCGTGCGCATGCGTCACTCATCCTCCTACCAAAAATTTTGCCAGCATATGCGGGGTTGCATCTCATCCGTGAAGTGACGGAACTTGGCAAAGTATACGAATCCAAAGTGCAACCGTTTCTCTTTATTCTTGGCGGAGCGAAGTTCGAGACGAAACTCCCACTCATTGAACGGTATCTCAAATGTGCCGACGTACTCTTCGTCGGCGGAGCACTAGCGAATAATTTGTTGCGCGATTCTGGATTTTCCATCGGCAAATCAATGGTAGATAGCGATGCGCCGAATCTGGAAAAAGTTACAGAAAACAAAAAACTTTTATTGCCGATCGATGTGCTCGTTATGAACGGCAAGAAAATAAGCACAAAAGATGTCGCAGATGTTTCGGGAAAAGATTTCATCTTCGATGCCGGTCCGGAAACTGTCGCGCGTCTCGGAGAAAAAATTGCTACGGCGAAACTCATCGTCTGGAACGGTCCGCTCGGCAAGGGTGACACTATCACGGCGACGAAAGCAGTACTGCAAGCGATTGCGAAATCTCGTGCGAAGAGTGTGATCGGCGGGGGAGATACGGTGGACATTATCGAAGAACTCCATATGCACGATGGTTTCTCGTTTGTCTCAACTGGCGGCGGCGCGATGATTGAGTTTCTGTCGAAAGGCACGCTCGTCGGCATCGATGCACTAAAGAAATAAAAACTGTGGAAAATGCCAAGGCTACGCCTTGGCATTTTCCACAGGGGTGGCTTGGCTTGTTTGCACGTTACGGTATGCTTTTGTGATGGATACTAAGCCAAAGAAATTATATGAAAAGTTTTTTGCAATCGTTCCGCGCCACGTCGCGTTGATTTTCTTCAGTGTTGTGATCATGTTTGGAGTTGCGCTCAATCATTTCACGCATATCTTCGATGCGACATTGCCGACGACGTACGCATCGGGTGATTCACCGATGTCACGCGCCGAAGCGCGCAAGCGTCCGCATCCGCCGGGATTCTATAATGTCGTGCATGTCGTCGATGGTGACACTGTTGTCATCGACGAAGACGGGATTGATACGACAATTCGCCTCCTCGGTATCAATACGCCTGAGACCGTGGATCCGCGCCGACCGGTGCAGTGCTACGGACATGAAGCTAGTGCTGAGGCGAAGAAATTACTTTCTGATACCTACATCAAACTGGAGATGGATCCGCATGGCGATGCGAAAGATGTCTACGGCCGCACGCTCGGCTACGTCTTCATGGCTGACGGTACGAATTTTAATTTGCATATGATCGCCGACGGCTATGCCTACGAATACACATTCAAAGGCCGGCACTATAAATACCAAGCAGCATTCAAAGCAGCACAGAAAGAAGCAAAGGCGCAGCACAGGGGATTGTGGTCGCCAGCGACATGCAATGGCAAGAAGACGGCAGTGTGAATTGTGGAAAAGGGGTGAGACCCCCCTTTTCCACAGGCCAAATTTTCGTGTATAATTACCGCATTACCAGATAATTATTTCGTCATTCATATGAACGATTCCAAAAAAAGCATGATACCTCTCATTATTCTCGCCATCGTCGTTGTTGCGATTCTCGCGTACTTCGGTCTTCGCTCGAAGCCAGCAGCACAGACTCCAGCGGCAACTGATACAACAACAACTCCCTCAGCAGTTACTCCGGTTCCAGCCGTTCCTACGACTCCGGCTGCACCTGCTCCGATTACCAAACTCACTATCACAACGACGCATGAAGGTACTGGCCCGGGCGTTACAGCCGGACAGACTATCTCGGCTAATTACACCGGCAAGCTCCAGAATGGTACCGTCTTCGACTCAAACGTTGATCCGAAATTCGGTCATGTTCAGCCACTGACATTCCAAGTTGGTGTCGGCATGGTCATCAAGGGCTGGGATCAGGGCCTCCTCGGCATGAAAGTAGGCGAGAAGCGCCATATCGAAATCCCAGCGGATCTCGCTTATGGTGCTGGTTCTCCATCGCCGTTGATTCCTGCAAGTTCAGCGCTGATCTTCGATGTTGAATTGCTCTCGATAAAATAATCTCCGTTATAAACAAAAATTGCCAAGGCTAAGCCTAGGCAATTTTTGTTTCCTAAAATGCTATACTGTACTCATGGAAACATTTTTAAACAACATCCGCGTCAAGCGGATCCAAGTACTCATGATGATATTCCTCGGAGTATTGTCAATCTACGTTATCACTAAGATTATCAACGAAGCGAAGACGACTCGATTCATCGGAAGTGGCACGACGGCGACCAATACTATCGTCGTATCAGGAACCGGCGATGCGAGTTCGGCGCCTGACATTGCGACGATTACGTTCGGTGTCGAATCGACAATGCCAAAAGTTGCTGATGCTGAGAAGGCAGTGAATGATAAATCAAATGCGGCGATTGCTGCCGTGAAAGCCTCAGGTGTGGCCGACAAAGATATCAAACTTGAGAACAATTCATTTTATCCGCAGTATGACTATGGTTCTCCCTGCTATGGTAACACTATGCCATGTCCAGCTCGTTCACCGAAAATTACCGGTTATCAGGTCTCTCGCTCAGTCAGCATTAAAGTTCGTAATCTCGATACCGCTCCATCCATCGTCGAGAAATTGGCTGCGATCGGCGTGACGAATCTCAATGGTCCAATATTCAGTCTCGACAAGGAAGATTCTATCCATGACGCTGCACGCAAGATTGCCATCGATAATGCAAAAGCCAAAGCTGATGTTCTCGCCAAACAGCTCGGCGTCACGCTCGTCCGTGTCGTGAATTTCTCAGAAAATAATGGCGGCTACCCGATGCCGATGATGTACGAGAAAGCGATGGGTGGTGCGACCGACAGTGCTGTCCCACCGACATTACCGCAAGGGGAGAATAAATATACATCGAACGTGACGATTACGTACGAAATAAAATAATATAAAAATGCCCGGCTCATTCGAGTCGGGCATTTTATTTTTGTGCTTACGCAAAAAATGTAGCCATCGAGAATACATTTTCCATGCCAGCTGGCACTGATACGTTCGCATGAGCTTCGGCAATGAAGTCATCTAAGTGCGACATGAGCGGAATATACGATGCCTCTTCCGGAATCAAGAGGAGAACAGGGTGTTTTGGAAACCGCCGTGTTAACCGCCGCATTTGCGATGAAATGTAATTCGCGTGTTTATCTTCAATGTTGTGAAAATTTTCGAGTGTGATGGTCGTGATTTCCGAAAAAATTCTGCGAGTGCTGCCGTGTATCTGCTCCATGAAATCGCGGGGGATACTTCCTCCCTGGATGATGGCCAGATGCGAGCCAGCAAGGGCATTCGCTTTGGTAAATTCTTCGGCAATGTGTTTGGCGTCGCCAACCGTCAAGTCAAATGTCGGTTTGAGGACGCATACGATTTTCTTAAGTTTTGCAGCCATAGTTTTTATGTTTTTTTTGTTCAGACGTAGAATAACGATTATAGAGTATTTTGTCAAGAGGTATGGTATAGGAGAATTCTCCTCTGTTGACTTCCCATTTGTTTTCTAGTACATTCTCTATATACCTTTGCCCCCCGTGGGCGGTTTTTAGTAAGGGAAGATTTTTAGAACTTAGTTATTAGAAATTAGAACTTTTATTATTATGTCTTTCATCTCATACATCAAAGAGACTCGCGGTGAATTCACGCATGTGAATTGGCCGACGCGCCGCCAGACGATCATTTTCACGATCGCCGTTATTGTCATATCAGTTGGTATCGCGTATGTGCTCGGTGCATTCGACAAGATCTACGCACTCGGCCTCACGAAGGTTCTTGAATTGCGCTAAATTTATTCGTCTAACTTTTTTATCCTATGTCCAAACAAGAAATTGCACCAGAGCGAAATTGGTACGCGATCCACACCTATGCTGGGTATGAGAACGCCGTCATGCGCAATCTCAAGCAGCGTATTGATTCTCTCGGCATGCACGACAAAATTTTTAACGTGATTGTTCCTGTCGACAAGAAAATCAAAATCAAAGGTGGCAAGCGCACTGAAGTCGAGGAAAAAGTCTATCCCGGCTATGTCCTCGTCGACATGGTCGTGACTGATGACTCATGGTACGTCGTGCGCAACACGCCGCGCGTGACCGGATTCGTCGGTGCAGGTGTCAACCCAGTGCCGCTCAACAAAGACGAAGTTGCCGCGCTCTTCAAGAATATGGACAACAACGAAGCGGCGAAGCACACGATTGATCTCATCATCGGAGAAATCGTTCGCATTGCCGACGGTCCGTTCAAGGAACTCGAAGGCAAAGTGGAGTCTGTCGACTCAGAACGCGGCAAAGTCAAAGTTCTCGTCTCGATGTTCGGACGTGAAACTCCAGTGGAGTTAGATTTCCTTCAGGTGAAGAAAATCTAAGGTTCTAGTAACTAGTTTCTAGGTTCTAGAAAAACGCACGAGACTTGTTTTTTATCATTAGTCTGTTATTATATCGAAACTGCTCTGTCCTTGGCTTCTACTAGAACCTAGCAGCTAGAAACTAGAACCTAATTTATATGGCTAAAAAAATCACCAAAAAAATCAAACTCCAAGTCCCTGCCGGTAAGGCTACTCCAGCTCCACCGCTCGGTCCTGCACTCGGTCAGGCTGGCGTGAACATCGGCGACTTCGTCACCAAGTTCAACGCCGCTACGGCGAAAATGATGGGAGATATCGTCGGCGTGAATCTCGTCGTGTACGAAGACCGCACGTATGACTTCATCATCAAGACTCCGCCCGTGCACGGACTCCTCCTCAAAGCTGCTGGTATCGAAAAAGGTTCGGGCAAGCCGAATACTTCGAAAGTAGGCAAGATTACCCGAGCCCAGTTGCGGGAAATCGCCGAGAAGAAGCTTCCTGATCTCAACGCGAAGGACATCGAAGGCGCAATGCGCATTGTCGAAGGCTCCGCCCGCCAGGCAGGCATCGAAATCAAATAAATTCCCATGCTTACGAACAAGAAAACAACTACGTGGTCATCATTCATTGACTGCTCTCTCGCATCCTAACGAGAGGAGTTGTTTTCTAGAGAAAACCGCCTCTCGGCGGTTTTTCTTTTTGTAAAAATTCTTTTAAAACTAAAAAACATACTATGAATACTGAAATTGTTCCTTCAATCGCGTATCGATATATCGATGTTGTTTTTCCAGATGAAATTAATTGTATCGGTTTTATTTTCCTCGTATACCACGAAGCAGGTCTCTCAACTGATTTTCGCCTCCAGCCGCGATTGAATGATCCGAGCCGTTGCAGAGAACATATCGGCAAAATTATTTTTCTCAAGCGAAGAAATAAAGAGTGGCCCTATCGTTTCAGCCATGCGGCAATCATCTATGATGTAGGTTCAGTCATCCATTACTCCCGGCACATGAGTCCTGATCGGAAATGGAGAGTGCAGATAACTCCTCTTGCTGAAATCTTAGAGGTCTATGAATTTATCCCGAGTCCGTATGTGAAAAGCTGATATAACAATTAAATCCCCGAAGCCTAGCTTCGGGGATTTACATTTGGAAATTTCACGATTCGGAGTAGAATAGACCCATGGTAGATCTCAAACAGTGTCAGAAAGATGTCATGGCGAACAAGCTCAAGCACGGATTCAACACGACCGATGTCGCGCTCGAATTCTGCCGCGCCCACGAAGAATTGTCAGAAGCGTTCTCGAAATTCAACAAGAATCAGGACGGCGTGGCCGAAGAATTCGCCGATGTGGCGATCTTCCTCCTCGGCATGTGCGAGATTCTCGGCTATGACCTCGAGAAAGAATTGGTCAGAAAGATTGATATAAATAAGAATCGCAAATACAAGAAGGCGAAATCTCCTGATGGCAAGGACATTTTCATCCGCGAGCGGACAGAGATTGACCCGTAGCAGAGAAATTAAAACATCACACCCTATCGCGATCGCGATAGGGTGTGATGTTTTTTTAATTAACGAATACTTTTTTCGTAGGTCAGAAATGCATACGGAAAAGGATTTTTTTCATCGGCGCTGTTTTCAATTCTCGAAGCTTCTATCCAAACGCTTGGATCTATTTCCGGAAAGAAAGTATCAGCGCCTTCGGATGCCACATCGACGCGGGTGATATATAGCCGGTTGGCGCGAGATATCGCTTCTTTATAAATTTGTCCGCCGCCGATGATGAATACTTCTATTTCATCCTGTGTTTCTTCGAAACGTTTTCCATTGAGTGCTGACGTAAGACGTAATGCTTCATCAAGTGAATGTACGACATCTACGCCATGGCTGAGATAGTTCTGATCGCGTGTGATGACAATATTCTGACGATTGGGGAGCGGACGACCAATAGACTCGAAAGTTTTTCTCCCCATGATAATCGGATGACCGCTCGTGATTTCACGGAAATGCTTCATGTCAGCCGGCATTTGCCAGAGTAGTTGATTGTTTTTGCCGAGCTCGTTATTTCTGCCGATGGCGGCGATGAGTGAGATGATCATAGTGCGATGGTGAGATTTTCAATCGGCGCGAGCGGATGATATTGCGCCATGAGCGGTTCGAGAATTTCCGGTACGAGGCTCTCATCGAATTTCTCTGCGCGATCGTACACGTTTTCCGGCAACGCAAGAACTATTTTCTCATGGTTATTCGTGCGGCTGATGATTTCATTCGCGCCATCATAATGGTTCTCGTAAATGTGCGCATTCGAAATAGCATGTGTGTAGATGACGGGACGAACGCCTAATTTCTGCGCGAGAATGCATGCGAGGAGAGAGAAGCCGAACGTGTCAAATGGACCGCCTAAGATCATATCTTCAGATCGCAGAATATTGTGCAGATGCAATCGTCCACCGATGATATTTACGGTGAATGTGTACGGACAGGGAACATTCTTCTTCGGAATTCCGCCATAGCCGTCTTCGCGCGGATCCCACGTCACTACAACTCCGTGCCGTGACGACGAATCTTCAGTAAGTAATCGTACGAGCGAATCAAGCTGATCGCGTCCGAACGCGTGCCGCCAGCGCCAGCCGTACGCGGCCGCGAGCGTGCCGTCGCTCTCGATGAACGGATCCCACATCTTTGTGAATTTCTGGACGAAGTCCGCCGGCTTTTTCGAACCGCTGATGAACCAGAGCGTCTCGGCGATGGGGGATTTGAGGGGATTCTTGCGGAGGGTGAGTACGGGCAGGCCGTCTTGTTCGAGGTCGATAGAGAAAGAGACGCCGGGCAACGCCTTAGTCTTCTTGCCGGTACGGACATTAAGTTCCTCAATGCCTTCGGTCATGATTTTGCGGATGATATCCTGATATATCTCGTCAAATTTCGTCATATGCTGTAGTATACTGTAAAAGCGAAAATCATGGAAAATATTCAGAAATACCCATATACATATGTGTCTGCCGATAATCCATTCATGGCAGCGGCCGAGAAGTATGCGCTCGAGAATTCTCTCGACAAAGAAATGCCGACTGGCAGTGTCATCGTAGACTCAAATGGTCTGACTATCGGTCGTGGAGCCAATGGCAGCAACCATCATGAATTATTTGGTTGTGAGCGTAAACGCCAACATATTCCGACTGGCGAACAATATGAACTCTGCGAAGGTTGCGACCCGAAGAATCATTCCGAACTGCGAGCAATCGCTGATGCGGACAATGATGAGCTCGATACATTTGGCGCCGACCTCTATCTCTGGGGACATTTCTGGTGCTGTGAGCCGTGCACGAGGGCGATGCGCGAAGCCGGCATTGCCAATGTCTATCTACTTGAGGGAAGCGACATTCTTTTTGATAAGACCAAAGAGGGGAGCATCAGAAAATAATTTTAAATAATTCTAAAATTAGGAGTCGGACTCCTAATTTTTTTTTATGATCAAAAACAAATATGACTGTTTGTTCTATCAAAATCGCAAGTTTGACAAAATATGATAGAAATGTTACTCTCAAAACATCATTCTCGCCTATTACTTAATGAGAATGCGATTGTGGAATTTAGCGTTGTTTGTCGCTTGCTGAAGTCCATGACAAAAACGCTATATGTACACACGCTACTCGGGCACGCCGACGAAGAAGTTCGGCCGTCCCTCTTTTGGCTCAAAGCCAAAACCCCGCTTCGGCGGCGCATCTAAATTTACTACTACTCGCTCTCGCGGAGGCCGTCGTCCGGCACGCGGCGAACACATCGACTTCGCCAAATTCGTCCGCAAGGCCGAACCTGTCGCCGATGCCAAACCCTACGTGTCAGAGCACACGTTCGGGGACTTTCCGTTCTCGAGCAAATTGCACGAAAACATTCTGAAGAAAGGTTTCATTCATCCGACGCCGATCCAGGATAAGACGATTCCAACCGTTATCGAAGGCCGTGACCTTTTCGGTCTCGCCAACACCGGTACCGGTAAGACGGGCGCATTCCTGCTCCCGCTCATTGATCGCGTCTACAAAGACATCAATCAATGCGTACTTATTCTCGCACCGACGCGCGAACTCGCACTGCAGATTGAAGAAGAATTTCGCGGACTCGCACACGGTCTCGGAATTTTCTCAGTCGCAGTCGTCGGTGGCATGCCGATCAATCGTCAGATTCAAGCGCTTCGCCGCGGAGTTTCATTCGTCATCGGTACGCCGGGACGCGTGAAAGACCTCATTGAACAGCGTGAACTCGATCTCTCGACCTGCACAAACATCGTGCTCGACGAAGCTGACCGCATGCTCGACATGGGATTCCGTGATGACATGGTTTCCATTATCGGGCGTTGCGCAAAGCCTCGCCAGACGCTGTTCTTCTCGGCGACGATGTCTCCGGAAATCAAAAAACTTTCTGCCGACTTCCTCGTCAATCCGATGCACACGTCTGTCGTTACGCACGACACGTCGAAGAACGTTGATCAGGACGTCATCCGCGTGAAGAATGCTGATGAGAAAATCCAACAGCTTCACGACATTCTCATCGCCGACGGTTCGGACAAAGTCCTCATCTTCCGCGAAACGAAACGCAATGTCGACAAGCTCGAATCCGAGCTCCAGAAGCGCGGATTCAAAGTTGCCGGCATTCACGGCGACAAGCGCAACCGCGAACGCATTCGCACGCTTGAAAATTTCAAGAACAACACCATCAATATTCTCATCGCTACTGACGTGGCAGCGCGCGGACTCGACATTCCAAATGTCACGCATGTCATCAACTACGATATTCCGCAGACCTACGACACCTACGTCCACCGCATCGGTCGAACCGGCAGAGCTGGTAAAAAAGGTACAGCCCTGACGTTCGTTGGATAAGTCTAAAAAAGCCCCCGTTTACTCTGTAAACGGGGGCTTTTTCTATTTATCCAAGTGCGTGCTAAAATCAACTTACTAATCAGAAATTTGCCATGATATAACGAGCTCACAATTGCATTTGTATCCCTCTCCTCCTTGTCGAGGAGGAGTGCCCGAAGGGCGAGGTGGTGATTAATCTAGATCACCACCCCCAACCCCCTCCTCAATAAGGAGGGGAGGAAATACATTAATTCCTAATTCTAAAATCCCATGAAAGACAAACAAGTAGAAAAACTTATCAAAGCTGAAGCGAAACGCCAGAAGAGCGTCATCAATCTCATCGCATCGGAAAATTACGTTTCGAAGGACGTGCTCGAAGCGCTCGGCAGCATTCTCACGAATAAATATGCCGAAGGATATCCGGGTCGCCGCTACTACGGCGGCAATACGATCATCGACAAAGTTGAACTCCTCGCCATGGAGCGCGTGCTCAAACTTTTCAAATTGAAACCAGCTGAATGGCATGTGAACGTACAGCCGCTCTCCGGTTCTCCGGCAAATCTCGCCGTGTATTCTGCGCTCGTGCCGCTCGGCGGCAAGATCATGGGCATGAAACTTTCGTCTGGCGGACACCTCACGCACGGTCAGCCGGTTTCGATGACGGGCAAAATATGGAAACAAGTGCCATTCGAAGTTGATGCGAAGACTGAGCGACTCAACTATCCCGAATTGAAAAAGATTGCGATGAAGGAAAAGCCCGACATTATTGTCTGCGGATTCACTGCCTATCCACGATTTGTCGACTTCAAGAAATTCCGCGAGATTGCCGACGCCTGTGGTGCAATTCTCATGGTAGATATGTCGCACTTCGCCGGACTCGTTGCAGGCGGCGTGTATCCATCTCCATTCAAATACGCAGATGTGGTCACGACGACGACACACAAGACACTCCGCTCGGCACGTTCAGCCATGATCTTCGTCCGCAAAGACGCACGCGAGTTCAACAAGAAAATCGACAAAGTCATTATTCCCGGACTTCAGGGTGGTCCACATGAGAACCAGATCGCAGCCGTCGCAGTCTCAATGCGAGAAGCCATGTCTCCGGCGTACAAGAAATATGCCAAGCAAGTTGTGAAGAACGCGCAGACGCTTGCCGGAGAACTTTCGAAACTCGGCTGGAGAATCGTTTCCGGCGGTACAGATTCGCACCTCATTCTTGTCGATACGTGGATGAATGGCAAAGGTATTTCTGGCAAAGACGCATCCGATCGTCTCGAGAAAGCGGGCATTATCGTGAACATGAACACTATCCCGCAAGACCCGCGCGGCGTCATGGATCCGTCCGGCATTCGCCTCGGTACTCCGGCCGAAACGACGCGAGGGAAGAAAGAGAAGGATATGATTGCGATTGCGCGGAAGATTGATAAGGTGCTTAGAGGGAAAAGATAATATGGAAAAAGATTCTATCAGAGTGGGTGTTGGTGTCATGATCATGAAGGACG
>CALRCI010000012.1 GCA_943354525.1 Candidatus Nomurabacteria bacterium
AAGAAAATCATCGCCAAGAAAACGAAGGCGAAGAAAGTCGTCGCGAAAAAGGTTACCAAAGCCGAGAAGGGCGCACTTGTGCTCGCCAAGCAGGCTGATTCGCTGATCGAGAAGGGTAAGAAGCGCGGCTTCATCACCTATGACGAGATTCTCAAAGCATTTCCCGATATCGAGAATAACGTGCTCTTTCTCGACGAGCTCTACGACAAACTCTCCGTTGCCGGCGTGGATGTCCTTGAAGGCGGCAATCTCCTCGATATCGAAGTCGGCAGCAAAGTCGATCCGCGTATGGGCAAGGACGGTGCTGCGTATGATTCGATCCAAATCTATCTCAAAGAAATCGGTCAGTATCCACTCATCCATGCTGCCGAGGAAAAAGAACTCGCTCGTCGCATTGAAAAGGGTGATGACGAAGCGAAAAATCTCCTTGCACGTGCGAACCTCCGTCTCGTCGTTTCAATCGCGAAGAAGTACGTTGGACGTTCATCCGATCTGACACTGCTCGATCTGATTCAGGAAGGTAATCTCGGTCTCTTCAAGGCCGTCGAGAAATTCGACTGGACAAAGGGTTACAAATTCTCAACGTATGCGACGTGGTGGATCCGCCAATCAATCACTCGTGCGCTCGCCGATCAGTCCCGCACGATTCGTATTCCAGTCCACATGGTGGAAACGATTTCGAAATACAAGCAAGTCTATCGCCGTCTTGCACAGGACCTCGGACGTGATCCGCTCGCCGAGGAAATCGCAATGGAGATGGGTATTGATGTTGAGAAAGTTCACATCATCGAGAACATCAACCAGGATACCGTCTCACTCGAACAGCCGATCGGCGACGACGATGAGAAATCGACGCGCGGTGAATTCATCGCCGATGACAAAATTCTCCGTCCCGACCAAGAATCATCACGCCGTATTCTCTCCGACCAGATCAAAGAAGTGCTCGATGAATTATCTCCAAAAGAAAAACGCATTCTCGAAATGCGCTACGGCCTGACCGACGGCGTTCAGCACACGCTCGAAGAAGTCGGTGCCGAATTTGGCGTTACTCGTGAACGTATTCGCCAAATCGAAGCCAAAGTTCATGACAAGCTCCGCACGAATGACAAAATCTCACGATTGAAGAACTACTTCGATTAACTATAAATTGCCAAGGATTCGCCTTGGCAATTTAGGTGTATACTCTCACTATGGAAACCCGCAACTGCCAAAATTGCAAAACAGATTTCGTCATTGAATCCGAAGACGCTGATTTCTATGAGAAAATCAAAGTCCCGAAGCCGACATTCTGCCCGGATTGCCGCAATATTCAGCGCATGGCGACTCGAAATGCAAAATCGTTGTATAAGAGAGCGTGTGATAACTGCGGAACAATGGTCGTTTCCCGTTTTTCTCCGAACAATCCAGCGAAAATGTTCTGTACGAAATGTTGGTGGAGCGACGACTGGGATGTCCTGTCGTATGGCAAAGAATATGATTTTTCCCGTCCATTCTTCGAGCAATTCCATGAACTGCTCTTCTCTGTTCCTCACGTCTCTATTTTCAGCTCAAACATGGTCAATAGTGATTATTCCAATATGGAATCAGATAACAAGGAGTGCTATCTGACATTCGGTGGACACTGGAACGAGTATTGCGCGTTTAGTGAGTATTCGATACATGGCAAGGAAGTCTATGATTCATATTGGTCATTTGCTGGAGAACAGTGCTATGACAATATCAATATCGAGCGCTGTTATCGCACGCTGTATTCGCAGGAGTGCAAAGATTGTTTGAACGCATATTTTTCATATGATTGCCGCGGATGCACCGAGATTATCGGGTGTGCCGGCCTGCGCCAGAAATCATATTGCATCTTCAATCAGCAATATTCAAAAGAAGAATATTTCATCGAGAAAGCAAGAATGAACTTCGGTTCGCGAGCGGTGGTCCAAGAACTTAGGGAGAAAGCTCGAAATATCTGGCACTCCACGCCACATTTGTTTATGGCCTCCGGACAAGTAGTGAATTGTACGGGGAATGATATTTTCAATTCCAAAAATGCGATGAATGTCTGGCAGGTTGATGGCATGGAGAACGTGAAGAATATTTATATCGGTGCGTGGTCCAAAGATTGTTACGACGAGACATCGACTGCAGGCAACGAGCTTGGCTATTTGAATACGAGCGGCGGGGGAATGTATAACTGCAAAGCGCTGCTCTATTCGTTCACTTCAGATTTCAAGAATAAAAAGCATGCATATAATGATGAATATTCGTACATGCTGCTCAGCTCGAGTGACTGTTTCGGATGCGTAGGATTGCGCAAGAAACAATATTGCATATTGAACAAGCAATATACGAAAGAAGAATATGAGGAGTTACTACCGCGCATCACGCAGCATATGAATGACATGCCGTTCACTGCTCGCAATGGATTAATATTCCGCTATGGCGATTTTTTTCCGAACGAGCATTCCCTGTTTGCCTATAACGAAACCGTCGCAAATGATTTTTATCCGGTTACAAAATCACAGGCGGAAAATTGGGGATTTGTCTGGCGCGAGGACGCACCCTCAGAATATACATTGACCGAATACACTATTCCTGACAGTATAGATGATGTTGGTGACGATATTTTGCAAGCGGTACTCAAATGCGAACATTCAGGGAAGGCCTATAAGATTACGACAGCAGAGCTTGCCTTCTATCGAAAAATGAATATTCCAATACCGACTGTCGCTCCGCTCGAGCGAATACGGGGAAGAGTTATGCAGTTGTTGCCGTTTAAGCTCCATCATCGTCCGTGCATGTGCGATCAGACAGGACACGATCATGCAGACGCATGTCCGCGAACATTCGATACCGCGTATGCTCCTGACCGACCGGAAAAAGTCTACTGCGCGCACTGCTACCAGCAGGAAGTGGTATAAAAAAATCGCCAAGGCGTAGCCTAGGCGTTATCCACAGATTTCTCGATTTTTGCCAAGGCTACGCCTTGGCAATTTGCTTGCGCGGGAAAGTGGGATTGGTATACTCGATCTATGCTCGAAGAACAAGATATCAAAAAACTCACAGCGTTATTGGCCACAAAATCAGACATTATAGAGATCAGGCAAGATATCGCAATTATACAAGAGACACTTCAAGGAGTTTTAATTTCTGAAGATGCTTTGGCAGCATCCATGAGTGAATTCCGCCTTGAATTTTCGGCTGTGAAAGATGAAAATAGTCGACAGAATAGCTGGATACAACAGATTGCAGATAAAGTAGGATTAAAGTTGAAAACAGGATATTAAATTTAAAAATGCGCTCCGTATGGAGCGCATTTTTGTTTATAGAATTTAGAGCAGATTCGGATCGAATGTATTATTGGAATTCGTAGCGGTGAAGAGTGCGTCGGTGTATTTCCAGAACATGTCATTGCCGCCTTGGTCGGCTGCGCATTCAGTGGCTTCAGCTTCGTGGCGGGTCTTCGGATGGATCGAGTCGAGCGGGAAGTGGCGATAGACGAGGGCGATTGTGCCATTCGATTCATCGATAATTCGCTTTATCGTCGGATGAAATTGCTTACAGAAGGGGCATTCAGTATCGGAATATTCGACGATCTTCGTCGGTGCATCTGGATTGCCGTAGATATGGTCGGCGCTCGTCACGGGAGCCATCGTGATCGCTTTCTGATCTTTGGCAGGCTTGGCAGGAATCTTCGCGAGTTCGGCTTTGAACTGATCATACGGTAATCCTCCGACAATGAGTTGCATGACGCCGGACTTCGTCACGACGACTGACGATGGCGTGCCTTGTACTCCGACAGCGAGGCCGTCCTGATACTGAGCTTCGACTTTGGCAGTATATTTGCCGGACATGAGACAGGTTGCAAATGTTGCACGATTGAGCCCGAGTGTCCTGCTGATCGGCGTGGTGATGTTTTGGGCAACTGGTTGCGGTGCCGTATTTGTATCGTCGACGATTTTCGTCGTAGCAGTGCCGCGCGTGAACACTACTGCGAGCGCCACGATAATGCCGGCGAGAATAATTGCGCCCGGAGTTCCAATCTTAATCCCTTCAGTTTGTTTGTTTTCCATACGGCTATTTTAACATATGTGGATTTCCCCACAACTTTTCTACCCAAGTGATATACTAGAGAGGTAAAGGTCAATTATTAGTAACCAACACAACACCTATGAAAAATTGCGGATGTGGTGCATCAATGATCACTAAGATACTCGTCATTATCGGCGGTATCAACTGGGGTCTTGTCGGCCTCGGCGGATTGATGGGCAAGAGTTTGAATGTTGTTCACATGATTTTGGGAAGTATCCCAATGCTTGAGAACATCATCTATCTCCTCGTCGGTATCGCAGCGGTCATGATGATCTTCGGTTGCAAATGTGGTAAGTGCAAGACCTGCATGGCAGGCGGCATGAATCAGCCAAAGATGTAGTTTTGTTTCTAAAATTTCCTATAACAAAAACGCCCCGAAAAGGGCGATTTTGTTTTTTACAAAGAAGAGTAACTTGAGAACGAAATGAAAATATGCTCTGCGAAGAGGCTTACGGAGGCTGGCGAGCCGAGTACGAGACAAAATTTCAGCAGAAATTTATGTCGTACTCTTCGCAGGGCATATTTGAATGTAGCCTACTAAGAACTACTATATTGGAGCCGCCTCTCGGATTCGAACCGAGGACCTTCACTTTACAAAAGTGTTGCTCTACCAACTGAGCTAAGGCGGCATATGATGAAAAATTTTCAATAACCAAGCACCAATATCCAAAACCTAAAACATCCTACCACACTATTTCTTTTCTTCAGAATCCCGCAAATGTTTCAGCTTATCTTTGTACTCGGAAATCGAATGGAGAAAGTTTGTTGACGGCTTCGCACCTTTTTCGAGATTGCGTTCGTGGCGGATGGCGACGTCATGGATTTTCTCAACGCCTTTATCGAACTGTTTCTTCACGATGACCGTGCCTTTGACGGTGTACTTCAGTGCTTCGAGCGTCGCAAGCCGGACCTGCTTGTTCACGAATTTGAGCGCGCGATTGTGAATCTCATGATGCGAAATCGGCGCCACAGTTTCCATCATCGAATTGCCGGACGCTTTACGCAGTTTCGCGACTCGGTAGCCCATGAAGCCGCCGAGTGCGAGAAATGCGAGTATCCAAATGATGATAAGTGTGAGCATAAATTATTTGCCGATGGCGATGCGTGTCCACGAGACGAGTTTGGCACCCGCACCCGCGATCAATTTCTCTACTGTCTGATCAGGATTCTTGACGAATGGCTGGTCGAGGAGAGACTGTTCTTTGAAGTACGTCGTGAGTTTACCGTCGAGCATCTTTGCTTTGATATCTTCCGGCTTGCCTGATTCGTCGACTTCTTTCTGGAAAAGTTCGCGCGCCATAGTCGTCGCAGATTCCGGAACATCGGCGCGAGACGTGTAACTCGGATTCATTGCGGCGATGTGCATGGCAACATCCTTCGCAACTGTCTCTGTGCCGCCATCGAGGACGACGACGACGCCAGTCTTGCCATTGTGGACGTATGAGCCGATCGTCGAACCAGAAAATTCTTTGACTTCTCCGAGACGGATGTTCTCGCCGATTTTCTGAATCAATTCATTGATCATCTGCGGAGCTTCTGCTGACATCTTCTCGACGCCTTCGGCGAGAGCTTTATCAGCGAGTGTGTTTACGAGCGCGACGAAGTCATCGTTCTTTGCGACGAAGTCAGTCTCACAGTTGAGCGTGACCATGACGGCCTTGCCTGGAGCTGATTTGACGACGACGAGACCTTCGGATGCATCACGGTCAGCTTTCTTCGCCGCGATATCGCTCGACTTCTTCTTCATGATCATGAGCGCCTTTTCCATATCGCCGCCGGCTTCTTCGAGAGCCTTTTTGCATTGCATAATAGAGACGCCAGTTGCGTCACGAAGTTCTTTGAGTTGTTCTGTGGTAATCATATATTTGAAAGAATTAAAAAATAATAATTAATTATTATGCGACGTGATATCCGCCACGATATGCTTCGCCGATCTTGTTCATGAAGAACTTGATCGAGGCGATAGAACCGTCATTGCCGAGAATCGGATGCTCGATGCCTTTGAGGTTCGTGTCAGTTGAGCAGAGGGCGATAACCGGTACGCCCATCTTGTGCGCTTCAGTGACAGCAATGTGTTCGCGCTTCGGGTCGACAACAAAGAGTGCGTCAGGAGTTTTTTTGAGATTGACGAGACCGGAGAAAAGTTTGTTGAGCTTCTCGATTTCAATGTCGAGGAGTCCGCGCTCTTTCTTCGTGTACTTGTCGAGGGCGCCGGATGCGCGATCAGCTTTCAACTGTTCGAGACGTTCGATGCGCTTCTTGATTTCCGGATAATTCGTGAGACATCCGCCAACCCAGCGTTCAGTAACGACTGGCATCGAGAGTTCGAGCGAGAGATCACGGGCAGCGCCTTTGGCTTCCGGCTTCACACCAACGATGAGAATCTGCTTGCCGAGGCGAGAGAGTTCTGCGACGAACGATTGTGCGGCTGCGAGCATCTCCGAACTCTTTTCGAGATCGATGAGGTCGACTTTATTCTTCGTAGTAAAAATATACTTGCTCGTCGATGGATGGCGGCGGGTCTTCGAGTACCCATAGTGGGCGCCTGCTGCGAACATCTCGTCAACGATTGGACTTACTTTTTGCATGAGAGTATTCCTTATGAATGCTCCTTTCGAGGGGAGGCTCCGTTTTTAAGCATTTACAGCTCATTCGAACCTTTGGGTTCGAATGACCCCGAGCGTTAGCCGAGGGTTTTCACAGCTCTTCCGTTGCGCCATAAGGGCGAAACGTCAGAACCACGGATGCCCTACAAATATAGCAGAAAACGTAAGAAAATCAAGGGAAAGGGGACTATTGACGATATCTACAATATGTGATACAATACACTTAAACAAAAAACAAAAATTAAACTCCTTCCCATGAAAAAATTATTATTTTTACTCGCCTTACTGGCGCCACTTGCTTTTTTTAGCAATTGCACTTCAAACAAAGAGGCAAAAATTGCTTCGAAGAAAGTTCCTGTAGCACCCGCACCCGATTCACCAAAACCCAAAGATAAACAGCTTCTTAAATATTCTTTCGTTCCGAGAGATATAAAAGTAGTTCAATATCAAAATGGGGTGAGCATCGGATACAACGGTGACGAAAGTTATACGGCTGTTGAAGAGAATGTTCTATCCGCAGAAGTATATTTCGTTGATTCAAACTCATGTTTGTACCGAATAAAGTTTTTTGCAACCCGAGGATTACATTTTTATAAAAATGTTTATTCTGCGGCTGATATTAAACCGAAAAACTTGGATAAAACATTCACACCTGACGACCCTACAGATTTTCTTAAAGCAAAAGAAGCATTTACAACGATAACCACTGGAAACTTAAAAAATATGATTGTTTCAGTTGTAATCGATCCCGACCTTTCATATAGTGAATATGCAAATAGCGGTGTTGTAAAAATGAGAACAAAAGCAAATACACCAATTTGGTCTGGAGGAATAGCAATCGGTACAGCGGTAGAGTGGGGTCTAAAATAATGAACTTTTGTAAAGAGCTTGAGATAATTTCAATACAGCTCTTTTTTATTTGTCTCACACCCCTTTTTGCGCTATGATGCACCTATATATGCGCCAATCACAGCTTTTCACCAAAACTAAACGGGAAGACCCAAAAGACGAGGTTTCTAAGAACGCCAAGCTTTTACTGCGTGCAGGCTTTGTTCACAAGGAAATGGCTGGCGTGTACTCGTATCTGCCACTTGGCCTGAAGACGCTCCGCAAGATTGAGCAGATCATTCGCGAAGAGATGAACGCCATCGGCGGACAGGAAATCACGCTCACAGCGCTTCAGGAAAAAGAACTCTGGGACAAGACGAACCGTTGGGACGATGCCGTCGTCGACAACTGGTTCAAGACAAAATTGAAGAACGATACTGAACTCGGACTCGGCTTCACGCACGAAGAACCGATGACACGTCTCATGAAAGAACATGTTTCTTCGTATCGTGATCTTCCGAAATCGCTCTATCAATTCCAAACGAAATTCCGCAACGAAACTCGTGCGAAATCCGGCATCATGCGCACGCGCGAATTCATCATGAAAGATTTGTATTCGTTCTGTCGCGATCAAGCAGAACATGATGCGTTTTATGAAAAGGCGAAGCAGGCGTACGTCAATATTTTTAATCGTGTTGGTCTCGGCGACTTGACCTATCTCACATTTGCCTCCGGCGGCGTGTTTTCTAAATACTCCCACGAATTCCAGACACTGACTGAAGCAGGGGAAGACATCATCTATGTTTCGGCAGAGAAGAAAATCGCCATCAACAAAGAAGTATACAACGATGAAGTGCTCGCCAATCTCGGCGTTTCCAAAGACGAACTCACAGAGCGCAAAGCTGTCGAGGTCGGTAATATTTTCACACTCGGCACTCGTTTCTCTGACGCACTTGAACTGACATACGCCGATGAATCTGATGCTCAACAGAGCGTTTTCATGGGCAGTTACGGTATCGGCCCGGCTCGCGTCATGGGTACGATTGTCGAAGCATTGTCAGATGAGAAGGGCATCATCTGGCCGGAATCAGTTGCGCCGTTTCGGGTGCATTTGCTCGCGCTCGGTGAAAGTGAGCAGGTGAAGAAAGAATCAGAACAGTTATATTCAGATCTCGTGCTTGCCGGCGTTGAAGTTATCTTCGATGACCGTGCCGGTCTCTCTGCTGGTGAGAAATTCGCCGATGCGGACTTGCTTGGCATGCCATATCGCGTCGTCGTCTCAGAACGCAGTCTCGAAGCCGGCGGAGCAGAAATGAAGAAACGTGCAGATTCGGGTAAGGGAGAAATTATTGCGCTCGCGTCGGTCATTGATTTAATAAAGTAAAAGTTTTATTGTGTTTGCTAGCGGCCCATGCCGGCCGCGCTTTAATGGACGTTGCGCGGCATGATTTCGCTAAATCATATGTTCAAAAAACTATTCCAACTATTCTCAAATGATATCGGCATCGACCTCGGCACGGCCAACACGCTCGTCTATTTGAAGGGTCACGGCATCGTCATCAACGAGCCATCCGTCGTCGCGCTCAACACGAAGACCGGACAAATCGTCGCCGTTGGCGCGGAGGCGAAAGAAATGCTTGGCCGCACGCCCGCTCACGTCCGCGCCGTCCGTCCGCTTGTCGACGGCGTGATTTCTGATTTCGAAGTGACGGAAGAAATGCTCGCATACCTCATCGGCAAAGCTGAGAAGATGTCGAAGAAATTTTTTCATCCGCGCGTCGTCGTCGGCGTACCGTCAGGCTGCACGAACGTAGAAATCCGCGCCGTCTATGACGCTGCTCGCAGCGCTGGCGCACGTGAAGTCTTCATTATTGAAGAACCGATGTCTGCCGCTATCGGCATTCGCATTCCCATCAAAGATCCCGTCGGCTCCATCGTCATCGACATCGGTGGCGGCACAACTGACATCGCCGTGATCTCGCTTGGCGGAATCGTTCGTTCGAAGAATATCAAGATTGCCGGTGATCGGCTCAATAATGACATCGTGCTCTATCTGAAAGATGAATTCAAATTACTCATCGGTGAGAAGACGGCCGAGAGCGTGAAGATGGCCGTCGGCAACGTCACACCGGGAACATTTATGGAAGCAGCGGTCCGCGGCCGCGATCTCGTGACTGGCCTTCCACGAGAAGTTATCGTCACTGATACTGATATCCGTGAAGCGATTGGTCCGTCAATCGGACTCCTCATCGATGCCGTGAAAGAAGTGCTTGAGACGACGCCGCCCGAGCTTCTCTCCGACCTCATGCGCCGCGGAATTATTCTCGTCGGCGGGGGAGCGCTCATCGCCGGTCTCGCCGAACTTCTCGAAAACATGCTGAAAATTCCTGTCTATGTCGCCGAAGATCCGCTCACGGCTGTCGCGCGCGGCACCGGAGTCGTGCTCGACGACCTCGAATATTACAAGGACGTTCTCGTTCTCGCCCAAGATGAACTTCCACCAAGATAAAAAACAGCGCCAGCAACGCACATTCGGAGTTCGCGTTATCGTGATTCTCGGCGTACTTGCCATTCTCATCTTCTCTCCCATCCATAAACCACTTGGCCGTGTCGTAGTCGTCATCACGCATCCGATCGCGAATTTCTTCAGTTCGGTCGGACATGGATTCAGAAATATCGGTATCGCATTTTCGAGCAAGCAAAAACTGGCAAATGAAAATGATTCACTACAGCAACAGCTCTATGAATCAGAAGTGAAAAGTGCCGACTACGATAAACTTTCAAAAGAAAATGCCGAACTGCAAAGCTTGAAAGATCTTTCAATTGGTCGGAAAGTACTTGCACTCGTGACGATGAAGCCGAATCGTACACCATACGATACGATTCGCGTCGCACGAGGTGCGCGCGACGGAATTCTCGTCGACGATCTCGTCTATGTCTCACCGACGCTGCTTATTGGCCGCGTCACGCAAGTCATCGGTGGAGAATCTGAAATCACATTGTTCTCAACTCCGGGAGTCCTGACCGATGTGCGTTTGCTTGGTCCGAATCTCGACGTCACGCTTACCGGTGCGGGCAACGGCGCATTCACGACGACACTTCCGGCACATACCGATATTCCGGTCGGCACGAGTGTGGTGAGTCCAGAGTACGGCAACGCACTTATCGGTACAGTTGCCGAAGTTACGGCCGATCCACGTGATCCATTCGAGAAAATTCTTATCCGCATGCCGCACACTATCGAATCGCTCAACTATGTCGCCATCGTCACCAAATGAAATTCGAAATTTTTAAAAAACTAGACGGCACGCTCGGACGTACCGGGAAGATCACGACGCCGCACGGAGAAATTCTCACGCCGGCGTTTGTAACTGTCGGTACGAAGGCGACGGTGAAATCACTCAATCCCGAGCAAGTCCGCGATGCGGGTGCGCAAGTCGTGCTGGCGAATACGTATCATCTATATCTCCAGCCCTGCGATGAAATCGTACGTGATGCGGGTGGACTCGGTAAATTCATGAATTGGAGCGGACCGACCATGACGGACTCAGGTGGATTTCAAGTTTTTTCGTTGGGCGCTGCGTATGGCAAAGAAATGTCCAAAGTTCTGAAAATCACTGATCCATCGCTCCTCATTCCCGAGCGTTTCGATGACTCTGATGCGCCGCGTCTTGCGAAGATTGGCAACGACGGCGTGTCATTCAAGTCGCATCTCGACGGCAGCATGCATTACATCACGCCGGAGAAGTCGATCGAGATCCAGCACAATCTCGGCGCAGACATTATTTTCGCATTCGATGAGTGTACGTCGCCGGCAGAGGATTTACGCTACCAAGAAGAAGCACTCTCGCGTACACATGCTTGGGCGAAGCGTAGTCTCGAAAAACATTTACAATTAAATGCCCTTCGACAAGCTCAGGGCGAACAAAGCATGGCTTTGTTCGGCATCGTTCAAGGCGGCCGTGAAGAATCGCTTCGCAAGAAATCTGCACAAATAATTTCTGATATGACTGTTGATGGCAAAAGCTTCGACGGCTTTGGTATCGGCGGCAGTTTTGCAAAAGAAGATATGAGTACGGCAGTGAAATGGGTGAACGAAATTCTTCCCGAAGACAAGCCGCGCCACTTGCTCGGCATTGGAGAGCCGGAGGATTTGTTTATGGGTGTCGAGAACGGCGTCGATCTCTTTGACTGCGTCATTCCGACGCGTCTCGGACGCAACGGCACGATTTACACGAAGTATGGGAAGATTAGTATTACGAATACGAAGTTCCGCGATGATTTCACGCCCGTGGATGAGGGCTGTACGTGTTACACCTGTACGAACTACACGCGCGCCTATCTCGCGCATCTTTTTCACGGCAAGGAAATGCTCGGCGGCACGCTCGCCTCGATCCACAATCTCCACTTCATCGTTTCGCTCGTCGATGGCATGCGCGAGGCGATTACGCATGGTACATTTGAGACATATAAACAATCATTTTTAGCTACGTATGCGAAATAAAGGCAAAATTCTCGTCACCGGCGGAGCAGGGTACATCGGCTCGCACACGATCATCGAATTGCTCGATGCCGGTTATGACGTCGTGTCAGTCGATAATTTTGTAAATTCATCACCAAAAACATTTGATCGCATCAAGAAAATTACTGGAGTACAGGTGAAGAATTATAATCTCGATCTTTGCTATACCGATAAACTCATCGCCGTTTTCAAAAAAGAAAAAAATATTTCCGGCATCATCCATTTCGCCGCGCTGAAATCCGTGCCCGAATCTGTCGCCGAACCGGTGCGCTACTATGGCAATAACATTGGCTCACTTCTCTCAGTGCTTTCTGTCGCTGAGAAATTTCATGTGCGCAAATTTGTTTTTTCTTCGTCGTGTTCAGTCTATGGCGATGTCACCAAACTTCCCGTCGATGAGAGTACGCCTTTCGGTATTCCTGCATCTCCCTACGCTACGACGAAACAGATGGGGGAGCAGATGCTTCTCGATTTCGCTCGTACGAATAAGAATTTCCATTCTGTCGCGCTCAGATATTTCAATCCTGCTGGCGCACATACGTCAGGTATTCTTGGCGAGCTTCCGGCTGGCCGTCCGACATCTGTCGTGCCGAATATCACACAGACTGCAATCGGTATTCTGAAGCCGCCGATGAAGATTTTCGGTGATTCGTACCAGACTCGCGACGGCTCATGTATTCGCGATTACGTGCACGTCTCCGATATTGCGCGTGCGCACGTACTCGCACTGGCGAAGATGAAAAGTAATTTCGATATCATCAATCTCGGCACCGGTCGTGGTGTGACCGTACTCGAACTCGTGCGTGCATTTGAGCGAGCGAACAACATCAAACTCAGTTACAAAATTACCAAGCCTCGTCCGGGTGACGTGCCGGCAGTGTATGCGAGCAATAAAAAAGCGATCAAGGTTCTCGGATGGAAAGCGGTATATTCTCTCGATGAGATGCTTCGAAGCGCATGGCGCTGGGAATACTCTCTGCGGAATAAAAAATAAAAAAGCCACCCATGTTTTCGAGTGGCTTTTAGTGTTGTTGTGGAGCATGCTAATCAGTTTCCACAGTTTCGGTGCGGTCACGAAGTGCATCTGTGAGCGCACGGTTGTAGCTTTTGAATTCTGCCGGATTAAACAGTCCCTCGCACTCTGCGCTTACCATGAAGCGTTGTACGTCTTCAATTTCTGTTGCAGATGATTCGGAGAGCTGTTCGATGAGCTGTGCTTTGAGCGCTTGCGTACCGTGACCATTGCTCTTCTTGATGGCCACAATCTCGTCGAGGAGTTGTTTGATTGATTTCATATTATTTTGTTTTTCTTCTTATAGCATAAAAAAGTGAGCTTTGTCAATATATTGGTCAGCATGTGTTTGTTTGATAGACTGAAAAAGTCATGGATATTCCCAAAAAAGGTTTCTACTATCATTACAAGCACGACCCGAACGGGCCAATGAATGAATATGCCTATGAAATAATGGGACTGGGACACCATACTGAAATTGAAGGACTTACTGAAAGTTTGATGGTCATGTATCGTCCAATATATGAATCGTCTGTCTACAAAGCTGGCAAACATTGGGATCTTCGCCCCGTGGCATCATTCATGGAGCCGGTGACCAAAGATGGCAAAACTTTTCCACGGTTTCAGAAAATCTCTGACCAAATAATCATTGCCGAGCTTGCAAAAATCAGGGATCAGATGTACCCTTAAAAAAATGGTAATCAAGTGCCGTACTCCCAGGTTTCCGGACCCCGGACGAGGCAGCGGAAAACCATCATCCGGCGCGGACAAAACATACGAAATCATTTGTATGCCAACCCGGAGGTTGCCCGAAATGCCGGCAACAGACCTGTTCATCAGGGAACCCTAAATGCAAAGAGATGGAGCGCTGTAAGGCTTCATCTCTTTTTTATTTTCCCGAAATATCGTAGAGTAGGTGAGCAATGCCAAATTTCAAACTCAAGTCCGATTTCAAACCCGCAGGGGATCAGCCCGAAGCGATTTCGGAGTTGGTGAGCGGGCTCAAAAAAGGCCTGGAGAAACAGACCCTTCTCGGCGTCACCGGCTCGGGCAAGACGTTTACAATGGCGAATGTCATCGCGCAAATTGATAAGCCGACGCTCGTCATCGCGCACAACAAAACGCTCGCCGCTCAGCTCGCCCAGGAATACCGCGAATTTTTTCCCGATGCTGCCGTGCATTATTTCGTCTCGTACTACGACTTCTATCAGCCGGAAGCGTATTTGCCGGTGACCGACACGTATATCGAGAAAGACGCCCAGATCAATGAAGAAATCGATCGTCTTCGTCATGCGTCGACACAAGCACTTCTGACAAGAAAAAATGTCATCATCGTCGCATCAGTCTCGTGTATTTACGGTCTCGGTTCACCGAAGGAATATGAGAGTGAACATCTCATGCTTAAAATCGGCGACAAGATTTCTCGCAATGATTTGCTTAAGCGTCTCATTGCAATTCATTTCG
>CALRCI010000013.1:0-5874 GCA_943354525.1 Candidatus Nomurabacteria bacterium
GTCCATGTGGTCAGCAAGTGTAGCAGTAACACTCTCAGGAACAGCAGTGATGGCCGCGCGCGCGAAGAAAAAAGAAATCGCAACTCCGAGCACTAAGACTGCCAGCCCAGCGAATAGCCAAATACGCGGAAATGAAAGATGCGAAAACCAATGACGGATCGGCATATGCATGCTGCGGGAAGGTGCAGTTTTTGGGACCGACGAACGTGTACGTGTCGATTTCGCCGTTCGTGAAGCTCTAGAGAGCGGTTGGATGTCGTCGAGTTTTTTCATATGTTTTTTATGCGCGCAATAGAGAGCGCTTCGATTTGAGTAATAACGCTTGCAGTGCTTTTGCCTTCGTGTCCGACATGAGGAGCGAGCAATCCCGGGTGGAGAAATATGACTTGGATCGGTGCCGTGCGTCCGACGGTGTTGAGCTCAGATTCGATCAGCGTTCGTATAACTGGCGTCGCGACGACGAATAGCGTCAGGATTCCGCGGCCTTTGGCCTGATGGGCAGTGACCAGCGCGCGGAGCGTCCGGCGGAATTGCTCGCGTTCAGATGAGAGAATAATTTCGACATTACCGCGATGGGGATGGCCGAGCGTATTGCCGTGATAGAGCTCAATGTGGCTCTCGGCTTCGTGTAATGGGACTTTGTGCGCATCCATGAGTGATCGAGCGATCTTGCGATGGCCGAATGGGAAACCGAGTGTCTGCGTCATTGAATGATGTGCAGAATACACGACGTCAGCAATCTCACCGCGACTGTCGATGACGGCGAAATGCGGAGCACCTTCCGCCAGTTCCCGCGCCACGACGCTCGCTGCAAACGGAAATGAATGCGCGAGAATCGGTGCTGCCGTACTGCGGCGAATGGTTTCAGAAATGAGGCTCATGAAGTTCGCATCAGCGACGCCGAAATGGAATCGGAGCATGACTTCGCACAGAGACGTGCCGTATGGTTCGAAGAGTGGAACTTTGGCGCTCTCGATAGTTACCAGTGCATGCTCGAAAAGGACTGCCGGCATGCCGATAGAACGAAGTTCATTGGATTCGAATCGTGAGCGCTCTTTGCGGGCGATATCAGCGACAAGCTTCTCGGTAAGCACAAAAGGTTTCGGCCGGCTGTACGAGACTTCGCGTATATATGAGAGAAACCATGGCGAGGCGAGAAAGACATGCACGCGATCAGGCGTCGTGCCGGATTCGCGGACGAAATATTCCAGCGTATGATGCAGCACTTTCGCGAGTTCTTTTTGGAGATGTGGATAGGCGAGCTCGCGAGTAAATGGAATGCGTTCGGTGAGCGTCTCAACAATTGCCGGATGTGCGCCAATGCGCACGAGCGCCATCGTCACGCCATCGGCGGACAAATCAATCGCGAGTTCGTATCCTGTTTTCGAATTCGAGGACGACATACAGTGAAAGTATATCACACTGCTTCCTCGAATCTTATGAAATTATTCGAGTATAGCCTTGATGCGACGAACACCTTGGGATGAAGCTTCTTCTTTTTGGATTTTGAAATGACCTAATTCACTGGTATTCGAAACGTGAGGTCCGCCGCAGAATTCTTTGGAAATCTGATTCCCCTCTTTGTCTTCGATGAAATATACCGAAACCATATCGGGATATTTCGCACCAAATTCCATCTCTGCGCCGATTTTCTCGGCTTCTTCGCGCGGCATCTCCCGGCGAACGACATTCAAACCTGCTTGGATATTCTGATTCACAATATCTTCGACGCGCTTTTTTTCTTCGTCCGTCATCTTGCGATCAAATGCAAAGTCGATACGGAGACGCTCTTCCGTGATATTACTTCCCTTCTGCTTCACATCTCGCCCCAACACTTCCTGAAGTGCGGCGAGCAATAAATGATGTGCCGTATGCAATTGAATCGTCTTCGGCTCGTGATTCGCAAGCCCGCCTTTGAACATGCCGGCAGATGCAGTCTGGGAAAGTTTCTGATGTTCGGCCATCTTTTTATTGAAATCTTCGAGATCAATAGTGATTCCTTTTTCCTTGGCGAGTTCGAGTGTGAGTTCAATTGGAAATCCGTATGTTGTCGCCAAAATGAATGGATCAACGCCTTTTTCGAATTCTTTGAGGCCATGTTCAAGCGTCAAACGAAACTTATGTTCTTCTTTTTCTATTTCAGCATGGTCATTGAGAAGATATGTTCCCTCATACATTTTTTTGAATCTATCAGCTTCTTCCATCAAGGGTTGTTTCGCAAAACGCACCGCTCGTCTGATTAATCTTCGCAAAACATATCCTGCTCCAGTATTTGAAGGAGTCATGCCATCTGAAATTATAAACACAGACGCTTTTACGTGATCTGCAAAAATACGTTCCTCTTTGGTTTTTTCATTATTGAACAAATTTGTCTCATATACACTTTGAAAACCATTTGCAACCGTCAATAATCGTTCAAGGCCCATGCCAGTATCTATTCCAAGCACATCCAACTTTTTCAAGTTAGCAACGCCAGCATCGAGTTTCTCACGACTACCATCGCAGAAATATTCATTGAAGACAATATTCCAAATTTCAACATCTTGCCCATCAGCATTCTTGCAATAAATTTCCGTTGTTGGACCGCACGGACCGTTATCGCCCGTCGGACCCCAGAAAACGTCTTTGCCGTCTTCGCGGATATCGGCTACACCAAGATCTTCCCAAATTTGGCGGGATTCATCATCGCGAGGCACCACGCCTTCGCCTTTGTAGAACGTGACGTATGAGATATCGAGTCCGAGCTCTTTCGTGATGAAATCATGTGCGTAGGTGATTGCCTCTGTGCGGCCATATCCTCCAAAAGAAAAGTTACCGAGCATTTCGAAGAACGTCAGGTGCGTCGCGTCACCGACTTCGTCGATGTCGCCGGTACGAACACATTTCTGTACCGTGACGACATTCTTCGATCCGAAATCGCGAAGCGCGTTTTCTGGTGCAGTGTAATACGGCTTGAACTGCTGCATTCCGGCAGTCGTAAAAAGAACCGAAATATCGCCTTCCGGCACGAGTGAAGATGACGGTAGGTGCTTGTGGCCACGGCTTTCGAAGAAAGCTATGAATTTCTGGCGGACGTCGTTTGAAGTCAACATGTGCGCACTATAGCAAAAAATAAGCAATAAAAAAAGCGCCGTGAGGCGCCTTTCTTTCGAGAGTTATCGAGACAAACGTTTGTGACGAGGAGATTCGTTTTCATCATCATTAAAACCATTCAATTTACGAAATGTCTTCTCTACGAACCAGAGCACGATGAAGATAAAGAGGGTGAAAATCGTACCGAGAATGGCGAGATTAAAGAACCCGAAACCGACGGCCATGCCGATGCCGGCGACGACCCAGATGCTCGTAGCCGTAGTAATGCCGGTAAGTCTCTTATGATCGAGAATGATAAGACCAGTACCGAGGAATCCGATACCGATGACGATGTTCGCTGCGATCTGTGTCGGGACATAGTTGCCACCGCGAAGCCCGACGAGCTCAGAAATAATAACGAGCAGCGCCGAACCCATGGCGACGAGCGCGTAGGTGCGCATGCCGGCAGTCTTGTGCGCGAAGACTCGCTCCGTGCCGATAATCATGCCGAGCGCCATCGCAAGTGCGAGTTTGATAAAAACGAGAACGTCAGGTGTGATGTTATTCATAGTCTCTTCATTATAGCCCTCGGATTTCTTTTTACCTGTGGAAAACGCCAAGGCTACGCCTTGGCGTTTTCCACATGACACAAATCTAGCGATAGCAGGATTTGTGTCATCAATCATCATGCCGTGATGATTCCTCCGCCAATGCAGACATCGCTATCGTAAATCACAATTGACTGCCCTGCTGATGCAAGCACTGGTTTTTCAAAAATAATTTCTGCCGACATGGACGCTCGATTTCCCAGTAATAGAGTGCACGGAATCCGTTCGCCGTGATAGCGGATCTGGCAATCGTATTTTTTGGACGCTTCCGGTACTTCAGAAATCCAATTCGTTTCTGCAATGACCATCTGTGTCTGCCCTGCCGGCTCACAGAGGTCAGACCTATGAGAAACGGTTATCGTATTTTTTTCCGTATCTTTGGCAACGATATAATAGCGTTCATCTTCTGGAGTCTTCTTTGTAATCGTAAATCCATGCCGTTCGCCGAGGGTCAGGAAGACTGCGCTGTCATGATATCCGATGACAGTACCAGATTCATCGAGCACATCGCCGCGAACCGGCTCTATATAATGCGTGAGAAATTGTTTGATATCGAGATCACCAAGCATACACACGCCCTGCGAATCTTTCTTGCTCGCCGTCGGCAATCCGAACTTTTCGGCAAGTTTTCTAACTTCTGTTTTTGGCAAATGACCAATGGGAAACAGTATGTGCGATAGATCATCGGCACGAAGCTTCCAAAGAAAATAAGATTGATCCTTGGATTCATCCGGAGCACATTTGAGATTCCCGTTTTCATTGCGCGCATAATGCCCGGTTGCAATGTAGTCTGCGCCATGTTCTCGAGCGAAATTCCAGAAGACGCCAAATTTGATTTCGCGATTGCACATGACGTCAGGATTCGGAGTCCGCCCGGCACGGTATTCGGCAATCATGTAGTCGGCAACGGCAGTCTTATATGCGTCTTCGGCATCGAGTTCGAGAAATGGAATTTCGAGATGCGCACAGACGCGGATCGCATCGCGGCGCTCATCGCGCCACGTGCATTCGATGAATTCCGGCGACCACGTACGAATAAAAACGCCGGTCACGTCATACCCTTCTTTCTGGAGCAGCGCCGCCGACACGGAGGAATCTACTCCACCGGAGACACCGACAAATACTTTAGTTTTTTCATTTGATTTCACACCTTCAAACTAACACAGATACGCCTTAGCGCAAATACTTCGCAATATTGACCTTGTGTTCGGCAAACGTCTTTGCGGGATGGATGATGCCATCTGTGTCATGGAGATAATAGAGATACTCCGTTCCCTCAGGATGGAGTACTGCTCTGATCGAAGCGATTCCGGGATTGGCAATCGGCGTCGGCGGAAGTCCTACAATGCGATAGGTATTGTACGGAGAATTAATGAGCGTATCGGCATGCGTGACTTGTTTCGTATCTTTACTGAATACGTACGCGATTGTCGCGTCGGCGCCAAGCGGCATACCGATGGCGAGGCGGTGCTCGAGAATGCCGGCAATCAGCGCGCGATCATTCTCGCCTGCCGCTTCCCGCTCCACGATCGAGGCAAGCGTAATGATCTGGGGAAGCGTAAATTTCGATTTGGAAATATCATCATGGATCGGCTTCATCTGCTCATCGAATTCATGCGCGAGCGCACGCACCACCATATCCGTCGTGGCATTCGGCGGAAAGAAATACGTATCGGGAAAAAGATATCCCTCCGTGTTTTTCGTCAATCCGAGAAATTCATCTAATTTGAAATTTGGTAGGAGCGGCGCGAGCGCGGCGGCTATTTTCTCGCGGGTCACACCTTCGGGAAATGTGACTTTGACCGGCACGTAATGGAAATCTCCGTTCGCGAAGCGGCGGCCAACTTCGTCGGCGAAGAGCGGACGATCGAGGAAATACTCCCCGGCCGGAATATGCCGGTCACGATGTCGGATGATGACGAACATTTGAAATAAAATACGCGAACGAACAATGTGCTCATCGCTTAATCTCTGAGAGACGCTCCGCAGCGTTTCCCCGCGCGCAACGGTGAAGAATGTATGTTCAGGAAATGAGCGCGGCGGCGTGAGAAACAGAAACATGCATATGAAGATTCCAAGACAGATTCCTACGCCCACAAAGAGCGTCCGGCGATAGCGCTTGAAACGAGAATCGAGTTTTGGAGAAACATCCTGCGAGGCAGGTACGGTAATGAACATAGCAAATTATAACGAT